>JBNMLI010000148.1:0-4384 GCA_050874765.1 Alistipes sp. | reverse complement strand
GTATAGACCTTTTCTGTCGGGATAAGCACCTGCGATATGTACTCTTCGAGATGGCTGCGACGAATCTCTGCTTCGAGGTACTCCTTGACCTTGCCCTCTTTGCCGCCGATTGCGCGGACTACATACCACTGTTTTTGAATTTCGCCCATAGTTAAACGAAAGGATTAGCGTCCCAAATTACCCAAAAACTTATAAATGCCTGCCATGATTGTCTCAAACGACATATCCATAGCCAATACCACGATTGCAAAGATTACCGAGGCAACCATCACGACAATCGTAGATTGCTGCAACTGCGAGAAAGAAGGCCATGTAACCTTCTCCACCAGCTCTCTGTACGAGTTTTTAATGTATCCCAACATAATTTCTTTCTTCGTTTTTGGCAGGAGCAGAGAGATTCGAACTCCCATCAACGGTTTTGGAGACCGCTATTCTACCCTTGAACTATGCTCCTAAAAGGAAGGCTGCGCTCATCGCGGAGCCTTCCGCAAATATCTCGGTATTACTCGAGAATCTTCAAAATCTGACCTGCACCTACCGTACGGCCACCCTCACGGATTGCGAAACGCAGACCCTCGTTGAGAGCGACAGGGTAAATCAAGGTTACAGTGATGGTTACGTGGTCGCCCGGCATAACCATATCTACACCGTCAGGAAGAGCAACCTCACCGGTTACGTCCATGGTACGGAGGTAGAACTGAGGACGATACTTGTTGTGGAACGGAGTGTGACGACCACCCTCTTCCTTCTTCAAGATATAAACCTCGGCAGTGAACTTGGTGTGCGGAGTAATCGAACCCGGCTTCGCAACGACCATACTACGCTTAACGTCCTTCTTGTCGATACCACGCATCAGCAGACCTACGTTATCGCCGGCCTCACCCTCGTCGAGCAACTTACGGAACATCTCGACGCCGGTGCAAGTCGAAGTCAGAATCTTGTCCTCCAAACCTACAATCTCAACAGGGTCGCCAACCTTGATGACACCGGTTTCGATACGACCGGTAAGCACGGTACCACGACCGGTAATCGAGAATACGTCCTCAACAGGCATCAAGAACGGCTTCTCGTTCTCACGCTGCGGAATCGGAATATAAGAATCGACTGCGTCCATCAACTCCATAACCTTCTCCTCCCACTTCGGCTCACCATTGAGTGCACCGAGGGCAGAACCGCGGATAATTGGGCAGTCAGGGTCGAAATCGTATTTAGCCAACAGGTCGCGAACCTCCATCTCGACGAGGTCGAGCATTTCAGGGTCGTCAACCATATCGCACTTGTTCAGGAATACGACAATCTTCGGTACGTTCACCTGCTTTGCAAGCAGAACGTGCTCGTTTGTCTGTGGCATAGGACCGTCAGTAGCGGCAACAACAAGGATTGCACCGTCCATCTGCGCAGCACCGGTAACCATGTTCTTCACATAGTCGGCGTGTCCCGGGCAGTCTACGTGAGCGTAGTGGCGGGTTGCAGTCTGATACTCAACGTGCGAAGTGTTAATCGTGATACCACGCTCCTTCTCCTCCGGTGCGTTGTCAATCGAGTCGAAAGAACGAAGTTCAGAAAGACCACGCTTTGCAAGTACGGTGGTAATTGCAGCAGTAAGGGTAGTCTTACCGTGGTCAACGTGTCCGATAGTACCGATGTTTACGTGCGGTTTCGAACGGTCGAATTTTTCTTTTGCCATAATAGTAAAGTATTAAGTTTTAATTTATAAAGTACCTTTTAATTTATCTTTGGTTTTAAGGCTCCCTGTTTTACGCAGATAAGTGCAATGCCCCTTTATGCTTACGATAAAGGCTCATTGCGCATAATCCGTGAGAGCGGAAGACGAGGCTCAAACTCGCGACCCTTAGCTTGGAAGGCTAATGCTCTATCAACTGAGCTACTTCCGCATTTACGCCAATCAAATCCGCAACCTCACAAAGGAAGTGCGGATTCGCAGGTGCAGTCTTTGAAGTGGGAAGAGATGGATTCGAACCACCGAAGGTATAAACCAGCAGATTTACAGTCTGCCCCATTTGGCCACTCTGGTATCTTCCCAAAAATTGTCTGAATCGGTACGCTCCGCTCGAAGCAACTTTATCGTCGCCCCTCCCCGACATCGACTGTGAGCCGATGGAGGGATTCGAACCCCCGACCAGCTGATTACAAATCAGCTGCTCTGGCCAACTGAGCTACATCGGCAGTCGCTACCAATTCGGACTGCAAATATATAAATAAATTCCGAACCTGCAAAATTTTAGCGCAAATTTCTCATTTTCTCAAAGAACCCGACCCTGCATTGCCGCCCGACCCAATTCGTAAGGCGTCGTATGCAAAATCGAGTGCAAAGATAGAATAGTTTTGTGAAATATGAAACACTGTTGCAGTTTTTTGCAAAAAAAATCATCAATTAACCCTTCGGCACCTCATACCTATATATATAATGGACGCACACCACCGTGGCGAGCGCGCAAGTTGCCCCGCCGGGAATGAGGCGGAAAAATTTTCGGTGGCGGCTTTTTATATATAGGTAATATGAAAGTGTTCGATAATTTCGTATATTTGTGCGATATTAGCGAGGGTTACGCCCGCGCACGAAAGGAAGACACAAGAAAACAAACAACATACAATTATGACACAGGACGAATTGTTCAAAAAACTTGTCGCTCACTGCAAGGAGTACGGATTCATATTCCCATCGAGCGAAATCTACGACGGACTCGGAGCCGTCTACGACTACGGTCAGAACGGTGTTGAACTCAAAAACAACATCAAACGCTATTGGTGGGACTCGATGGTCAAGTTGCACGAGAACATTGTCGGCATCGATGCCGCCATCTTTATGCACCCGCGCACATGGGAGGCTTCGGGCCACGTTGCGGCATTCAACGACCCGCTCATCGACAACAAGGATTCCAAGAAGCGTTACCGCGCCGATGTACTCATCGAGGATTGGATTGCCAAGCAGGACGAGAAGATTGAAAAAGAGGTCGAGAAGGCTCGCAAGCGTTTCGGCGAGGCGTTCAACGAGGAGCAGTATCGCGCCACTTCGCCTCGCGTAAAGGAGACTGCCGACAAGCGCAACGAGGTACACAAGCGTTATGCCGACGCGATGAATGCCAACGACTTGGCAGGCTTGCGCCAAATCATCATCGATTGCGAGATTGCCTGTCCGATTTCGGGTACGCGCAACTGGACCGATGTGCGTCAGTTCAACCTGATGTTCTCGACGCAGATGGGTTCGACCGCCGAGGGTGCAAACACTATTTATTTGCGCCCCGAAACGGCACAGGGCATATTCGTCAATTTCCTCAACGTGCAGAAGACGGGTCGTATGAAACTGCCGTTCGGTATCGCGCAAATCGGTAAGGCGTTCCGCAACGAGATTGTGGCGCGTCAGTTCATCTTCCGTATGCGCGAGTTCGAGCAGATGGAGATGCAGTTCTTCGTTCAACCGGGTACGGAGATGAAGTGGTGGAACGAGTGGCGCAATACGCGTATGGCTTGGCACCGCGCACTCGGCTTCGGCGACGAGAACTACCGTTTCCACGACCACGAGAAGTTGGCGCACTACGCCAATGCAGCGACCGACATCGAGTACAACTTCCCGTTCGGTTTCAAGGAGGTCGAGGGTATCCACTCGCGTACCGATTTCGATTTGAGCCGCCATCAGGAGTATTCGGGCAAAAAGATTCAGTACTTCGACCCCGAAACGGGCAAGAGTTACGTTCCTTACGTTGTCGAGACCTCTATCGGTGTGGACCGTATGTTCCTGCAAGTTATGTCGGCAGCCTACTGCGAGGAGAAGCTGGACAACGGCGAGGAGCGCGTGGTACTGCGCATTCCTGCGTGCCTTGCTCCGACAAAGGTTGCCATCATGCCGTTGCTGAAAAAGGACGGGCTGCCTGACTTGGCACAGAAGATTGTCGATGACCTGAAATACGATTTCAATGTCGTTTACGACGAGAAGGACTCCATCGGCAAGCGTTACCGCCGTCAGGACGCAATCGGTACGCCGTTCTGCGTTACCATCGACCACCAGTCGCTCGAAGACGGCACCGTAACACTCCGTCATCGCGATTCGATGGAGCAGGAGCGCGTGGCAATCGACAAGTTGCACGAGATTGTCGATAACGCCACTTCGTTCCGTCCGCTCTACAAGAAACTGCATTTATAGTCGGAGCGTGGGACGAATTTTGGCAATCGATTACGGCACAAAGCGCACGGGGTTGGCGGTAAGCGACCCCTTGCGCATAATTGCCGGTGCGCTGGAAACCATCGAAACATCGTCGCTCGAACGCTACATTGCCGACTACTGCGCCAAGAACGAGGTCGATACGATAGTGCTTGGCAAGCCTTCGCAGATGAATGGCACGCCATCGGAAACAATGCGCTTCAT
>JBNMLI010000147.1:0-4388 GCA_050874765.1 Alistipes sp. | reverse complement strand
CTACCATCGTGTAGTAATTACCCCCCCCCGCAACGAAAAAAAGTGGACAGAAAGCAACCTCTCTATCCACTAATCACTAATCACTAATCACTAAACAGCCTTACTCCACCTCCCACGTGTCGCCCGAGCGCAACAGGTCATCGACGCAACGAATAGGACTTGCACTGCGCACCTGCTCGACCTGCTCGGCAACCTTGGTGTCATAGACAAACTCCTCCTCGACATCGCGAATTACACCTACGGCAACAGGGTAGTCGGGGTATTTCATCGCCGCCAACATACCGTGCAGCGTCGTGTCCTTGGTGTGGGCATCGTGTACCAACACATCGTCCAACGTGTAACCACCTTCGCCTATGGTAACTACTTTCAGACGCATATCCTCAAATACCAAACCGCGCTCGTTGTTCGCCCCGAAGAGCATCTTCTCACCGTGGCGCAACGTGATGGTGCGCTCGGCGCGGGTAGCCTTGTCGGCTGCAAAGTCGGCATGGGTGCGGTTGTTGAATATGACGCAGTTCACCAACGCCTCGACAATCGACATACCCTTGTGCTTGGCTGCCGCAACCAACACATCTTTGGTCAGCCCGACCTCCATATCTATCGTGCGGGCGAAGAATGTGCCTTTCGCTCCGATGACGAGCTCTCCCGGGTTGAACGGCTTCTCGATGGTGCCGTAGGGCGAGGTCTTCGTGATTTTGCCCAACTTCGTCGTCGGCGAATACTGCCCTTTGGTCAGTCCGTAAATCTCGTTGTTGAAGAGTATCACGTTCAAATCGACATTGCGCCTGATGGCGTGTATGAAGTGATTGCCGCCTATGGCAAGCGAGTCGCCGTCGCCCGTGCATACCCATACCGATAGGTCGGGATTGGCAACCTTTATACCCGTTGCCACGGCATTCGCACGCCCGTGAATGGTGTGGAAGCCGAAGGTCTTCATATAGTAGATGAAGCGCGACGAGCAACCGATGCCCGACACGAACGTGAACATATTGTGCGGCTTGTCGAGCGCGTCCGCCACCTCGGGCATGGCGCGTTGCACGGCGTTGAGTATGGCGTGGTCGCCGCAACCGGGACACCACTTGACCTCTTGGTCGCTCTTGAAATCGGCGGGAGTATATTTGTAATCTGCCATTGTTGTAGTTGCTTAAAGTAAACCGTTGAACCTCTCCACGAGTTCGGCAACCGTGAACGGCTGTCCCTCGCATTTGTTGTACTGTTCGAATGTGAATTGCCGGAAATTCTGACGCAGATAGGCGGCAAACTGCCCCTCATTGAGTTCGCAGACGACAATCCGCTCAAAGCGTCCGAAAATCTCCGCCACACCCTTCGGCAGCGGGTTGATGTAGTTGAAGTGGCATAGCGACACGCTCTTGCCCTGCTTGCGCAACTTCGCGACGGCACTCTGCAAATGCCCCTTCGTACCGCCCCAGCCGACGACGAGCAACCGCCCGCTCGGCTCGCCCTCGACACTCTGCACAGGCAGGTCGTCGGCTATGCGTGCAACCTTCGCCGCGCGCGTATCGACCATCTGCTGATGGTTGGCAGGGTCGTAGGAGATGCACCCTTTGAGCGCGTGCTTCTCCAATCCGCCGATGCGGTGTTCCAACCCGCGCTTGCCCGGGAATGCCCAGCGACGCACCAACCGCTCATCGCGTGCGTACGGCATAAATTCGCCCTCGCACTCATCGATAATCGGTGGCACAATTTCGGGATAATCCTTCATTTGCGGTATGCGCCACGGCTCCGAGCCGTTGGCTATGAATCCGTCCGTGAGCAGAATCACGGGCGTCATGTGTTCCATTGCGATTTTCGCCGCACGGAATGCGTAGTCGAAGCAGTCGCTCGGCGACGATGCCGCCAAAACAGCCATCGGACACTCGCCGTTGCGCCCGTAGAGTGCCTGCATAAGGTCGCTCTGCTCGGTCTTGGTCGGCAGCCCCGTCGAAGGACCTCCGCGCTGAACATCGACCACGACAATCGGCAACTCCGCCATCACCGCCAATCCCATAGCCTCGCTTTTGAGCGACAGACCCGGTCCCGACGTGGTCGTTATCGCGAGGTCGCCCGCGTATGCCGCACCTATCGAGGTGCAGATGCCCGCAATCTCGTCCTCCGCCTGCACGGTCTTCACACCCAACTCCTTGTGCTTCGCCAACTCCTCCAAAATCACCGTTGCGGGCGTAATCGGATAGGAGCCGCAGAATAGCGGCCGACCGCTCTTTTCGCTTGCCGCGATGAAGCCCCACGCCGTTGCCACGTTGCCGCTTATGGAGCGATAAACGCCCTTTTCGAGCGCGGCAGGCGCGACGGTGTATGTATTTGCGAATTGATGCGTATTCGATGCGTAGTTGTAACCCGCTTCCAGCACACGACGGTTAGCCTCCGCCACGGCAGGATTCTTCTTGCCGAACTTCGCCTCCAACGCCTTACGCGCGTGGTCGAGCGGACGATTATAGATGCAGAGGCAGATGCCGAGTGCAAACATATTCTTGCACTTTACGACCGACTTGTTGTCCAACCCCGAATCCGCCAACGCCTCGCGCGTCATTGTCGTGATGTCGGGAACGACGACATTGTAGTCGCCCAGTCCCAACTCCTCAATCGGGTCGTCGGTCGCAAAACCCGCCTTGCGCACGCCCTCTATGGTGAGCGTGTCGCCGTCGATAATCACGGTCGCGTCCTTTTTGAGCCACTTGCGATTGGCTTTCAGTGCCGCGGGGTTCATCGCCACCAGCACATCGCAGTAGTCGCCCGGATTGGTTATGCGCTCCGAGCCGAAATGTACCTGAAAGCCCGATACGCCTGCCACCGTACCTTGCGGTGCGCGTATTTCGGCAGGATAGTCGGGAAAAGTCGAGATGCCGTTGCCCAGCAGTGCCGATGTCTCCGAGAAGAGCGTTCCCGTGAGTTGCATGCCGTCGCCCGAGTCGCCCGAGAAGCGAATCACGACATCGTGCAGATGTTCGTTAGGTTTTTCCATTACCTTGTATTCTTGAAGTTTTAGGTTTGCCGAATACAAATGTAACAAAAAATATGTAAGTCCGAAAATTTTTCCGTCAAATTATGCAACTGCCCGATTGCTCCCGCCACGCCGCCCGATTGCACCCGTTGCGCCAGCCGAGTCGCACTCCGTCGGACAATCCGCCTGCCGCGCGCCTACCGCATACTGTTCATTCTGATGCTCGCCTTGACCAACGCCAATGCCCTCACGCGCCCTATCTCCACGTCCTTGTCGGCGTGGTGCGGATTCTGACTGACGAGTTTTATGCACCCCTCGCGCTCCGATTTCTGTATGTACTTGACCGTAACATATTCCTCGCCATCGACATCAATCGAGAGCAGATACATATCGCCCCAAAATATGTCGTTCAAATCGTGCAACTGCTTGTACAGCACAATGTCGCCGCTTTTCAGCAACGGATACATCGAATCGCCCACGACATAAATCGCCCCGTCGCACTTTGGCAGATTGGGTATGTGTATGTAGTTTATCGGTGTCGTCGATTCGCGGTCGTTGAACAGCGGCACCAACCCCGCCGTACCCTCTATCGAGTAGAGCGGCACACTCTGCAACGGCAACGAATTGTCCGTTCGGTGGCGAAAGGCATTTGTGAGGTTCGGCTCGGCGTTGAACATTTCGCCCTCGCCCGTGTCGAGCCAATCGGGATTGACGTTCAATTCCTGAACCAAAATGTTCTTGTTGCGCGCCGACAATCCGCTCTTGCCCGTTTCAATCATCGAGAGTGCCGTCTTGCCCACTCCAAGTTGCTGTGCGAGTTGCTCTTGCGTCATCTTCAACGCCTTGCGTATCAATTTTACCCTGCTCTCCATAAATTTTTATCGGAAAATTTTATATCAAAAATTGAACTATTGTGGTATCAAAATCCAATTCTTGACCTTATCTTTGCACTGCAAAGTTAAAATATTTAATCCGAACGAACAAATAATTCAATAATTTATTTCTGTATGTACTCTCTAAAACCCGAAACCTACTACCGCCTTGCCGCCGCCGTGTGCGCATCGCTTTCCAACATCTATTACTTCAACGGCTCGGTCGCAGTCGCCGATGGCGATGCCGAGTGCCGACTGACGGCTACACTGATTATCTACCGCCGCAATGTCGATATATTCTCCGACGAGTACGACTCCATCACCGATGTCATTCCCGTATGGTGGGAGTGCCACACAACTACCGATGAGGGCGAAGTCGAGGACGATTTCGACTTCGACCTCTTTCGTGCGGAGATGCTTTCGCTCTGACCCTCCCCGGTTATCGCTCCACAGCCGCCTTTCCTTCTCGAAGCGATGCCTTCGGCTGTGGCTCTCGGCGGGGTCTGCCCGTTTGCATCGAAACGTTGCCCCGCCACTTTTTTGTAAAACCTTTATTT
>JBNMLI010000146.1:0-4392 GCA_050874765.1 Alistipes sp. | reverse complement strand
CAAACGAGCGAGTTGGCATCTACCTTTGTTTAGTGGTCAGTGATTAGTGATTAGTGATTAGTGATTAGTATTTTGCGCGAGGCGAATAACCTCGCGCAAATTATATAAATAGAGTCATGGCACAATCGAGCAACCGACTGTGGTGCGGATACCCGATTAGGGGCTATGCGAAGATTGGCTGCCATCTACCTTTTTTAAGTGAATAGTGGATAGTGATTAGTGGCTAGTTTTTTTATTTGTGTGATTTCTAACCACTATCCACTTCTCACTAATCACTAACAGAGGTAGATGCCATCTCACGCGCTTATCGCGCGTGTGGCATGACTCTATTATTTAATTTGCTGACGCAAATGTGGCATGACTCTTTATTTTGATTTGTTTTTTGCACTATTCACTACCCACTAATCACTAACCACTAATCACTAACCACTAATCACTAACCACTAATCACTGACACAATGGTAGATTGCCACGGCACTTTCCGTGCCTCGCAATGACTTATTTAGTTTTATGCGCGAGGTTTTGAGCCTCGCGCAAATCACTTTGCACTAACCACTAACCACTAATCACTAAAAATCACTATCCACTAATCACTAACCACTACCCACTAAAAATCACTATCCACTAATCACTAACCACTACCCACTAATCACTAACCACTAATCACTAACACCTATGCTTGGGGTTGGGGCTGATTTTCGGTTTGGGCGGGCGTATCTCCGCGACCGACTTGTCGTGGCGGGCATAGGCGAGGAAGGTCGAGAGGAAGTAGGTGTTGTTGAGCCACGCCTCCTTGCTGTGCATACGCCCGAAGAGGTATCTGATGTCAGCCGGTGTGTAGAGTTTGAGCATATACTCGGCATCTTCCACCGTCAGCGGATACCGCATTCCCGCAAGTTGCGGATAGTTGTACTGCGCCCAGTAAACCAACTTCTCGGGCAGTGTCTTCGGCTCCTCGATTACGGGCATCGGAACAGCAGAGGTCTTTGCCGTAGGCGCAAGGGGTGCGAGCCTTTCCGTAGCGGGCGCAGCCGTTTGGGGCGTAGCGGCAGCGGACTTTTCGGTTGCAGACTTATCGGTCGTAGGCATACCTGCTTGGGGCGCAGCAGATGTGCTATTTGCCGAATTATAATCCAAATTATTTTTAATCGCCGGAACGGCGGGGTCTGTTCGCCCTTCTTCCGCTTTCTCTTGCGCTTTCTCTTGTAATCTCTCTTGCTGTTGCTCTACTACGGTCGTCGAAGCGTGAGCCGCGTCGCCTACGCACGCGCGTGAGCATTCATTCCCTTTCTTTTCTTTAATTTCTTTACTGTTTTTCTCTTCTTTGTTTTCATACTTATATAGGGGCGTCGCGCACTCTGTCGCAGCAGGTGTCGCGCCTGCCGTCGCATCGTCGGAGGAGGCGAGGGCGTAAGCGTCGTAGTCGCAAATCGTTATGCGCGTGGCGGCTGTCGCAGGAGGTGTCGCGCCTGCCGTCGCACAGACCGTCGCACCGTTGTAGTCGATATTCTCGACCGTGATTTGCAGTTGCGTATAGCTCATATCGCTGTTCGCAAGTTGTGTCAGAAAGCGGCTGACCGCGTCCTTGCTCCAACCCCACGCCTCTGCCAGCGAGCGCACCGTCGCGACCACCTGACCGCGTTGGAGGGCAAATGTGGAGTGTCCTATTGCCACGCGCCGACCGTCGATGTAAGCCGCCTGTTCGAGCAGCCACAACATAGCCTCGAATCGCGAAAAGGTGCGTTTTGCACGCCAGCTGTTCGTTGCGAACAGCGCACGGGGTACTTTCAGATAGCCTCGGTTAATTGCCATAATGTCAGTTGTTTAGGTAAGTTAAAAAAGTAGTCGGGTTCGTTCATACGCGAAGCGTAGTAGGTGTAGCTGCCATCGTCGTCGGCAAGACGCAGAAGGCACACTTTTCGCTTTCTCATAAGCTGTGTGTGTGTGGTTGTTAAAAGGTTTGTAATTCCGATTGTTCCGCCGCGCAACGAGTGGCTCGACGGGTCGTTTTGATAACGCAAATATAATATATCTGCGAGCGAAATGTTTATATTTCTTTTAGAAAAAATCACTTTCCCTGCGCCGACGCACGCCGAAGGCGGCTCGGAGGGTTGGGCGAGCGTTTTTCTACGATGTTTGTATTGACACAGCTGCGGCGATATGCTATATTTGCAGTGTCGGCTGTCGGGGGCGCAGTCGGCACGGACGCGGTATCGACAGAGCGGGCGGTCGATGACGGCGGATAGCAGAACGGCACCACCGAGCGTCGGTGCGAGGCAGGGGGCGAGCCTCGCTGGGCGACAACGGCAGAACGGCACTACCGAGCGTCGCACGAGGCAGGGGGCGAGCCTCGCAGTGCGGTCGGGAAAGGTCGAAGGAGGTCGGTTTCGGGGGCGGAAATCGGCACTTTTTCGGCAAGAGGGGCAAAAAAACGCCGAAACATTTTGCACAAAACAAAATTTCTATTACCTTTGCAGTCGCTTTCCACAAGAGAGTGCGATGGCGGGATAGCTCAGCTGGTTAGAGCGCATGATTCATAATCATGAGGTCGAGAGTTCAAGTCTCTCTCCCGCTACACAAAGGCAAAACCTTCAAAAACGAGGGTTTTGCTTTTTTGTTTTGTGCATGGCGGAACGCGGGCAATATAGTGTCGGCAAGGGCAATATATATCGAAAAACGTCGTTAGCACTATGGTTTTTTAAGTTACACACAACACTTTTATTCGAATATGAACTATTTTGTAAAGACTTTCGAAAAGTCAATCAAGGAGTGCTGGGACTGCCCTGCGCTCGGCGACTACAAAAACCCTTCAATCACATACGGAGCATTGGCAGCCGAAATCGAAACATTGCACCTCGTGTGGCGCAAGGCGGGGCTGACGGCAGGCGACAAAATCGCACTCGACGCCGCAAGCAGCTCGGCGTGGGCGACGACCTTCATGGCGGCTACATCGGGCGGTTATGTGTCGGTACAGATTTTCAACGGCTTCACCGCCGCCGACACGCAGAAGATGGTCAATCACTCCGACAGCCGCATACTCTACACCGAGAAGGCGACCTTTGCCAAGATGGATTTCGAGGCTATGCCGTCGCTTCTGGGCGCAATCGATATGAAGAGCGGCGAGTTGCTCGCCTCGCGCGAGGGCTTCGACGCGCTCTACAACAACCGTCGTGCGATATTCGCCGAGGCTCACCCGCACGGTCTGCGTGCCGACGAGGTCTGCTATCCCGACCGCGCGATGGACGAGGAGTGCTGCAGCAACTACACCTCGGGTTCGACCGGCACGCCGAAGGGCGTGATGCTCACCGTGCGCAACATCAGCAGCAATGTCGATTTGATTCCGCGCTACTTCCCCTATCGTCGCGGCGAAACCTATTTGAGCATCTTGCCGTTTGCGCACATCTTCGGTATGCTCTACGATATGGCTACCCCGCTCTGCATCGGTATGCACCTGACGATTCTCTGTCTGCCGCCGATTCCGAAGTTCTTCAAGGAGGCTCTGTGCGAGGTGCAGCCGACGGTGATTATGATGGTGCCGCTCGTGCTGAACAAGATGTGCGAGTTCACCATCGGCGAGTTCGTCCACAGTCGCACGGGCGCAGCCAAACTCGCTGCCGCAGCCGAGAATGGCGATTTCTGCAAGGCTCTGCGCTGCATATTTATGGCGGCGACGGGCGGCAAGTGCGAACTGATTGTTACGGGTGGTGCGGCTCTGCCTGCCGAGTTGGAGGATTTGCTCGCCATCAAATTGCAGGTGCCGTTGGTTACGGGCTACGGTATGACCGAGTGCGGACCGACGATTTCGCTCGGACAGGCGGGTCGCTACAAAGCCAAATCGACGGGCGAGGTGGTCGATTGCATGGAGGTGCGCATCAACTCCACCGACCCCGAACACATTGCGGGTGAGGTGCTTGTGCGTGGCGACAATGTCTTTGCAGGCTACTACAAGAATCCCGAAGCCGACCGTCAGGTCTTCACCGACGACGGCTGGTTCCGCACGGGCGACCTCGGTATGAAGGACAAGGACGACACGCTCTTCTTGGTCGGTCGTTGCAAGAGTATGTTGCTCGCGACCAACGGACACAACGTCTTCCCCGAGGAGATTGAGGTGTTGCTCAACCCGATGCCCTACGTTTCCGAATCGCTCATCGTACAGCGCGACAACCGTTTCGTGGCGATTATCGTGCCTAACTCCGATGCACTCGCCAACGACAACATCAACCGCGACGGTTTGGAGGAGATTATGACGCACAACATCGAAACGCTCAACAGCGAGATTCCTGCCTACGAGTTCATCTCGGAGTATGAGTTGCATTTCGAGCCGTTCTCGAAGACGCCGAAGGGCAGCATCAAGCGATTCCTCTATTCGTAAGTGATTAGTGGATAGTGATT
>JBNMLI010000145.1:0-4426 GCA_050874765.1 Alistipes sp. | reverse complement strand
TCTTCGTGGGAGTTGAGGGATTCGAACCCCCGACCCTCTGCTTGTAAGGCAGATGCTCTGAACCAGCTGAGCTAAACTCCCGTTTCAAAAAATGGCTTGGGACTGCGAGCCACACCGCCACGACCTCGACGGAATATGCTATCCACAACACTCTCTCCGTCGCGCCGTTGTTTGGCAGTCGCCCAATGCAACCCTCGCGCAAATGCGCCTGAACAAGGACTTGAACCTAGGACCCCATGATTAACAGTCATGTGCTCTAACCAACTGAGCTATTCAGGCGTTTATTAAGAACCTTTTGAAACTCATCGGTCGCAACCAATCGCTTGGTCATTTCCGATTTTCGTGGTGCAAATATACGGCAATTTTTTATTCCTGCAAAAAAATTGCACAAAAAAAGTAAAAAAATATAACTTTGTCCTCCGATGAAGCGACTTTTCACACATATTCTGCTCCTCGCGGCACTCTTGGCAGCCACTCTGCCCCTGCCAACGCAGGCGCAAAAGCACACCTCTGCGCCCTCGCCGTTGCGCTTTGCGGAGGCGAGCCACGACTTCGGCACTGTCGAGGAGGCGGGCGGCACAGTGTCGCACACGTTCCGTTTCAGCAACACCTCCGACGCGCCCGTCGTTATCGTCGATGCGACCTCATCGTGCGGTTGCACTCGGGCAGAGTTCTCGCGCAAACCCGTCAAAGCGGGCGAGAGTGGCACGATTGTGGTACATTTCGACCCGACGAACTACCCCGCAGGCGTATTCTCGCGCAAGGTTACGCTCTTCACCTCGCAGGGTCGGCTCGCCGAGCAACTGACCATCATGGGTTGTGTCAAGCCCCGCCCCAAGAGCCTCGCCGAACGCTACCCGCTCACTGTCGGTGGCGGCGTAAGGCTCGAAGCCAACGCCCACGCCTTCGGCTATGTCGAACACGGCACGCCCGCGCAGAGCGCAATCGGCATCGTGAACGACTCCGACCGCGCGGCGACACTGCACCTCGCGCCCGACACGGCGAGCGGACTGCTCACCCTTCGCTACCCCTCGTGCCTCGCCCCACACGAGAGCGCGTCAATCAATTTCGGCTATCTGCTCGCCGACGACTGCCAGAAATACGGAGCCTTGCGCGATGTCGTCGCAATCGAGGTCAATGGCAAACAGTCCGATTATCAACTGATTATTAGCGGCATAGCCATCGACAGTCGCGAGCGCAGTGCAGATAGCGGCGAGCCGAAGGTGCAGTTGTCGGAAAATTTTTATAAATTTGGGACACTCAAACGCACCGCCATGACGCAACGGCACACGATAACCATATATAATATAGGTGATTCGCCCCTGCATATACGCGCAATCGAGTCGGAGCGCGGCATTGTCGAGGTCGGAAAGCCGAGCCACAGCACCGTTGCCAAAGGCGGCAAGGCTACGGTCGGCATCACACTCAACCCCGAGCGTTGCAGTTTTGGAGCGACGACCGACCGCGTGCGGATTGTTACCGACGACCGCACCCGACCCGTATGCAGTGTGCGGGTGTCGGCACTGATAGAGAAATAGTTAAACACTACACAATATGTTTGAAATTGTTGAAAAACGACTGCTTGCCGAGGGCATCTACCTCACGCGCGTCCGTGCACCGCGCATAGCGAAATCGGCTCTGCCGGGGCAGTTCGTCATCGTCCGTGCCGACGAGGGCGGCGAGCGCACACCGCTCACCATAGCCGACTACGACCCCGCCGAAGGCACCATTACACTCGTAACGCAGGCTCTGGGCGTTTCCACGCGCAAAATCGTAGCCAAGGAGGCGGGCGAGGCTTTTGCCGATGTGGCAGGTCCGTTGGGTCGCCCGTCGGAGTTCGTCAATATGTCGGACGAGGAGTTGCAGCGCACACGATTCGTATTTATCGGCGGCGGTGTCGGCACGGCACCCGTCTATCCGCAGGTCAAGTGGCTGCATGCCCACGGCGTTCTGGCAGATGTGATTGTCGGTGCCAAGAACGACAAGATGCTCATCTTCACCGACGAAATAGCCCGCGTGGGCAACCTCTTCATTGCCACCGACGACGGCTCGCGCGGCTTCCACGGCTTGGTTACCGCCCTGCTCGAACAACTGGTCGGCAATGGTCGCGCATACGATGTGTGCGTGGCAATAGGTCCTATGATTATGATGAAGTTCGTCGCCCTGACCACCAAAAAACTGGGCATCAGGTGCATCGTGTCGCTCAACGCCCTTATGGTCGATGGCACGGGCATGTGCGGAGCGTGCCGCGTTACGGTCGGCGGCAAGACGCGATTTACTTGCATCGATGGACCCGAGTTCGACGGCCACGAGGTCGATTTCGACGAGGCTATGCGCCGTCAGGGTATGTACCGCACGCAGGAGCAACGCGCGCTGGCAATCATGCGCGAGCGCGAGGCGGGACACAAGTGCAATATAGGTTTGGATAAATAGCTGTTTCTTATGGCAAACAAAATACCGCGCGTACCGGTGCGCGAACAGAATCCGGCTCGCCGTGCCACCAACTTCGAGGAGGTGTGCTACGGCTACAACGAGCAGGAGGCGATGCTCGAAGCAACGCGTTGCCTCGACTGCAAAAATCCCCGTTGCGTCGCTGCCTGCCCCGTGGGCATTCACATTCCGCGATTCATCGAGCGACTCAAAAACGGCGACCTGCGCGCCGCTGCCGACATCATAGGCGAGGATTCGTCGCTGCCGAGCATCTGCGGACGTGTCTGCCCGCAGGAAACGCAGTGCGAAGGCTCGTGCATACTCGGCATCAAAGGCGAGCCTGTGGCAATCGGCAAGTTGGAACGTTTTGTCGGCGATTGGCAACTTGCGCACCCGACCGCCGCTCCCGCCATCGAGCCTAACGGCCATCGCGTGGCTGTTGTCGGCAGCGGTCCTTCGGCATTAGCTTGCGCAAGCGACCTTGCCAAGATGGGCTACGCGGTCCACGTTTTCGAGGCTCTGCACGAGTTGGGCGGAGTGCTGGTCTATGGCATTCCCGAATTCCGTCTGCCCAAGCAGACGATTGTCCGCGAGGAGATTGAGGCGGTACGCCGTCTGGGCGTAACATTCGAGACAGACGTGATTGTCGGGCGCACGCTGACCATCGACTCCCTGCTCGACGACGAGGGCTACGATGCCGTCTTCATAGGCTCGGGCGCAGGTCTGCCCCGCTTTATGGGCATCGAGGGCGAGAACCTCAACGGCGTATTCTCCGCCAACGAGTTCCTCACCCGCGCCAACCTTATGCGCGCCTACGACAGCGCGAGCGACACCCCGATTTATGTCGGTCGGCGCGTGGTTGTCGTCGGTGGCGGCAATGTGGCTATGGACGCTGTCCGCACCGCCAAGCGACTGGGTGCCGAGGCAACCATCGTCTATCGCCGCAGCGAGGCGGAACTGCCTGCCCGCAAGGAGGAGGTTCACCACGCCAAGGAGGAGGGCATCGAGTTCCGTATGCTCGCCAATCCCAAGCGCATACTCGGCGACGAACAGGGCTGGGTGTGTGGCATCGACTGCGTGCGCATGGAGTTGGGCGAACCCGACGAGAGCGGCCGCCGCTCGCCCGTCGAAGTTCCCGACTCCGATTTCAATATCGAGTGCGATGTCGTGATTATGGCTCTCGGCACATCACCGAATCCGCTGATTGCCTCTACCACGGCAGGGCTGCAAACCACGCGCCGCGGCTGTATCGAAGCCGACGAACAGGGTCGCACCTCGCGCGAGGGCGTATTCGCGGGTGGCGATACGGTTACGGGTGCCGCAACGGTGATTCTGGCAATGGGCGCAGGTCGCCGCGCCGCCAAAGCAATCGACGAGTACATACGCTCCAAGGCGCAATAGCCTGACATACAGACCATCTTACGGTCTTCTTACGGGCGCGGGATATATCACAACGATATACCCGCGCCTGTTTTTGCATTTATATGCAGTTTCATTTGGACATACCAAATAATAAGATTACATTTGTCTCCGAATTCGGTTTCATAACCGCCGACGGCGGTGCGAATTAAATGGGAATCGGGTGCAAATCCCGAACAGTCCCGCTGCTGTGAAACCTCGCAAATGTTCTGCAAGTCTATCACCACTGACCGCCGAGCGGTCGGGAAGGTCGCAGGACGGAGGAGAGTCAGAAGACCTGCCGGATTTATTCGATGCCGTATTGCACTCGTGGGATTAGGCTTTCGGCTTCGTAGATGTAACAACAGATTCGATTTTTTGTATCGTTTTCCTCCCTGCCCGACTTGTTGGGCGCAAAGGGCGGAATTTGCTCGCATTGCTGCGCACACCCGCAATCGGTGTAGTCGGCAACGGGGCGTCTGTTCGGCATCTGTTGCACCGACACCAATTTACAAACTGTATGGAGATGAATAAACAACTTTACGAGTGTCCGCGGCTGCGAGCAGTGGCGACCTCTTTGGAGCGCGGCTTTGCCGCC
>JBNMLI010000144.1:0-4477 GCA_050874765.1 Alistipes sp. | reverse complement strand
GTGATATAGTTGGAGGCGTCGGAGTCGGCGGAGTAACTTGTGGCAGATGCGGAAGAGCCTGCGCTGTCGAATACCAACTCCCTAATCTCGGGAATGTTGGAGTCCAAAACGAAACCGTCCAAGAAGCGCGCCACATACCAAACACTTGCAGAACCCTCTTTCTTGATGAGGTTGTCGTCGGTCATCTTGCTCTTGTCCAGCACTTTGCCTTTGAATTTTTCGGCGAGAATCTCGTCGATTTTCTTGTCGAGAGCCTCCATGTCGGCATATTTGTCGCTATCCTTGTAGGGATTGGATATGCCCGTGTCCTTTTGCGAGGATTGCATGTGGCGCAAGCCGACATTGTTCACGTTAGGCTCGTACAACAGATTGTAATACAATCCTTTGAGTTTGCCGTCGTCCTTCGTGTCGTCGTCGGTGCCCTCGTCCGTCGAGTCGTCGTCGCTCTTATCGCGCACAGCCAGCGTCCAGCCGTTGGCTCCGTCCGATTTCTCGTCGGGCGCACCGACCAAATCTTTGAGCATACCGATTTCGAGGTCGGACGGGTTCTTGATGGCGCGGACGATATCGATGTCCAGAATCATCGGCACGTTGCCGTCGAGCGTGTATTGACCCTCGTAGCCGCCGCTCGTAGATGTACCCGACGAGCCGTAGGCGATGGTCGAAGGGGCATAGATGCGTACCTTCGTACCGCGATGCAACTTCAAGGTCGTGCTTTTGCAGATGTCTGCATGGTCGGCGACATACTGTTCGCCGAGCGTGATTTCGTTGCGCGTGGCGAGGTAGGTCGCTTCGAGCAGAGCGTAGGCATTCACCTTACCCGCGTAGTTCATATATGGAACGTAGTGGGTTTGCAGAGAGAATGTACCCTGCATACGCGCCAACGCCTCGTCGCGGTTGAGGCACACGTTGCCGTCCAAATCGCGCCCAGTGAGGTTGTAGAACAACCACACCGAATCCTGCTCCATAATCGGTTTGTCGCCGAAGTCGTTGTCGTCGCCCGCGTCTGTTTCGTCGCCCCATGCCAGCACATCGACATAGTACGCGCCGTTAGCCTGCTTATTGTCGAGCAGGTCGGGGCGATTTTTCTTTATCCAAGCATTGAGCGAGCGGTTTTCCGCCTCCTTGCCGTCAACGCTCTCCTCTTTTACACACGATGCGAGCGCAAGGGTGGCAAGAGCCGCCGCCACGGTGATGCGCAACGCATATCCGAATCCAAAAGTTCTCATTATTTTGTAACGTTCAATATCTTTATATACCAAGCCACGGACGAGTTTTTCGGCACGGTGCCGACCAAACGTTTACCGTATGCCATATCGTAAGTCATATATATTTGTACCGAATCCTGTGCGCAGCAGCCGATTAAGCCCCGTTCGAGTCCGCCAATCATATTGGTCGAGCCAACCTTCACTGCCAGCGGCTCGGTGGACCAATCGAGTTGGGCGAGCGAGTTGCCGCCCGAGGAGGTGAGGCTGTTGATGGTCGTCGAGATATTGGACCAATAGACGTCGCTCGTCGAAGGCTCGGAACCGCTGAAAACGTAGGCATCGAAGCGCAGGCGCACGCTGTCGCCCCGTTCGATGACGAGAGTGGTGTCGCGCGAAGCGTCGTAGTAGTTGGGTATGTGGCGATAGACCGAGCGACCGATTTGGGTGTAGAAAGCGGGATTGTCCTCGATGATGTCGCCAATCTCCGTTTCGTTAATCAGTCGGCGCGAGGAGGTGAGATAACGCTCGATGGCGGTCTGCTGCGAGGTGAATATATCCTCCTTGTCGCCACACCCGCTAAAAGTGCCGAGTGCCGCGACTGCCGTAATCGCTATGCCCAATATCCGTTTCATTCCTTTTCCAACGTGTAAAGATAGGTATTTATTGCCTTGCCTACAAATGTTTCAGTGCCAAGCGCACCAACTCCTCGACCCGCGCCGCAGGGTTCTCCTTAATCAGCTTGTGAAGCACCTTGTCCGATGCACCTTTTTGGAAACCGAGCATCGTCAGTGCCGCCAGTGCCTCGTCGAATGCCTCGTTCGCGGCATCGGAATCGGCTTTGGCTGCCACGGCGTCGATGTCGGCGAGGTCGAGCATACGACCGCTCAAATCGACTATGATTTTCTGCGCCGTTTTCAGACCCAAGCCCTTGACGTTTTTCAGCAACGTGGCGTTGCCCGTGGCGATGATGTTTTGCAACTCCTTGGTGGAGTAGGTCGAGAGAATCATACGCGCCGTGTTGCCACCCACGCCCGAAACGCCGATGAGCATACGGAACAACTCGCGCTCCGATTTCGAGGCGAAGCCGTAGAGAATCTGTGCATCTTCGCGCACAATGTAGTGTAGGAACAATCGCACCTCGTCGCTCTGCTCGATTTCGGAGTAGGTTTGCAGCGATATGTTGATGAAATAGCCGATGCCGCCCGCCTCGACAATGGCGTAGGCAGGTGCAACCTCGGCAAGCGTTCCTTTGATATATTCGTACATGATACTGCAAATTTACAATTTACAAAAGTAGTCAAAATTATGGCTTATGAGTGCCGTATTCCGAAAAAATTGCTATCTTTGTACTCATATTGCTCCACACGGGTGGTGCCGAGGTAAGGAAATTTAACCAAAAACGATTTTTATAGAATGAAAAAATTACTTTTCGCTGCGCTCGCGCTGATTGCGCTCGCAGGTTGCAAGGAGGCTAAAAAGAGTGCGGAAACCGCAGCAGATGAGCAGGTAACGGAGGTCGCAGCATCGGACGTTGCCTATGTTTCGGTAGAGGCCGTGTTGTCGAAGAGCGACATCTACCAGAGCGAGGGCGTGGCTCTGCGCGACAAGACCGAGAAGACGCAGAACAGCTGGGCGCAGAAGGAGAAGAACATTCAGTCGGAGATTGCCGCTTTGCAGGAGAAGTATCAGAAGGGTCTGATTACGACGCGCGATGCCGAGCAGAAGCAGAACGAGTTGCAGAAGCGTGTGGCAAACTACCAGACCGCCGCACAGAACGAGGCAAAGAATCTCGAAGAGGAGAATGTCGTTTTCCAGAACCGTATGAACGACCTGCTCGCGCGTGCCATCGACGAGATTAACGCCGACAAGCGTTACAAGATGATTATCAACGCTTCGGCTCTGCTCGATGCCGACACTTCGCTCGACATCACCGACATAGTTTTGGAGATGGTGAACGAGCTCTACAAGGCGGACAAAGCCAAGAAATAGGCGGAGCATCGCACCGAAACAGTCGTTGAGCCGAGCGTGCTATGGGATTTATTCCGTTCACATTTATAGACCTGATTGACATTGTACTGGTTGCGGGGTTGCTCTTCGGGCTTTACCGCGCGACGAGGGGGACGAATGCACCCTATATCCTGACGGGCATCATCATCATCTACCTCGTGTGGGTGGTGGTGCGCGCGCTCAATATGGAGTTGCTCTCCGCCATACTCGGACAAATCGGCAGTGTCGGTGTGATTGCCATAATCATAGTCTTTCAGCCCGAGATAAGGCGTTTTCTGCAAATGATAGGTATGCGCGAAAAGGAGTTGGATTTCATCTCGCGCATATTCTCGTCGGGGCGCAAGAGCGACGACATAAACACATCGCCAATCGTGTCGGCTTGCTTGGATATGAGCGAGAGCAAGACGGGCGCACTGATTGTCATCAAGCAGAAGGACGACCTGCAATTCATCATCGAGGGCGGCATTGCGGTCGATGCGAAGGTGTCGGTGTCGCTGTTGCGGAACATCTTTTTCAAGAATGCGCCGTTGCACGACGGGGCGGTCGTGGTGGACGACAACCGCATAGTTGCCGCCAAGTGCATACTGCCCGTAACGCAGAGCAATGTGCCGAAGTCGTATGGCACGCGCCACCGCGCAGCGATAGGGTTGAGCGAACTCACAGATGCCGTGGTTGTGGTCGTGTCGGAGGAGACGGGCGGCATATCGATTGCCCGCAACGGCTCGATTAAGCACAATATCGACCCGCAGAAGTTCGCCGCGGCACTCAAACGTGCCCTCGGTCAGAATCAGAAATAACGGTGCCGGTGCAATGTTGCCGTAGCGACATGGTATTGGAAAGTTTATAGCGTTTTTTGCGGTGGCAGTAATGCTACCGCAAATTTTTTGGTAGGACCGGGAGTACTGTGAGTTCTACGAGAACTATGAAAAAACGGACAAGCCCCCCCCCTGCTGTCCCTGAACTCTTATTACTATCAACTACTCACTACTCACTAACAAAGGTAGATGCCAACTCGCTCGCTTTCGCGAGCGTGGCATGACTCTTTTTATTTACTCTTCACTAACCACTATTCACTATCCACTAATCACTAACACAGCGGTAGATTGCCACGTCGCTCGCGCTCCTCGCAATGACATTTTTTGTTTGATTTGCAGTGGCTGACACCACTGCAAAAACACTCTTCACTACTCACTATCCACTAATCACTAACAAAGGTAGATGCCAACTCACGCGCCGTTTGGCGCGTGTGGCATGACTCTGTG
>JBNMLI010000143.1:0-4481 GCA_050874765.1 Alistipes sp. | reverse complement strand
GTCGAGAGCGCGTTGAAGCCCGCAACGACATAGTGGCGCGAGTGGGCAGGTTGTGCCTCGCCGCGTTCGATACGACCGACAGCCTCGCGGTAAATCATTCCCGCATAGCCTATGCCGAGCGAGCGCAGACGCTCGCGGAACTCGTCGTAGATGGCTCCGAGCGTGCGCCATACGGCAAGGAATCGGCGTTTCTGCTCCGAGAGCGAAGCCTCCTCGCCTATGGTGCGCCAGAAGGCTGCGACGATTTGCAACTGTTCGGGCGTAAGGTAACTCACATCTGCCTCCAACTCCTTGATGTCGGAGATGTTGCGGAAGAGTTGCGACGCGTCTATCATATACTTGTCAATCATATCGAAATCGGCAAGCAGCATTTCGCCCCAAAAGTAGAATTTGTCGAATGTTTCGTTATGGTGGCGCGAATAGACGCGGTAGAGTTCAGTAACGAGGCGCACTTTGTCTGCCGACTGCAACGACGAGAGTTCGCTCATCACATCATCGACAGACAGGTATTCGGGTTCCCAAATCGGACGGTCGGCAATGCCTGCAAGCGCATCGGCAAAGAACAGGCGCGCACGACGCGACGAAAAGAGCACCGACAACGACGCGATGTCGTTGCCATATCGGGAGTAGAGGCTGCGGGCAACCTCCGCAAGAAATGTCTTCATTACGGTGAGGGTAAGAGTGTTAATCCAAAGCTATTATGTCGCCGCCAAAGAGCGATGTGTGTTCGCGGACAATGGTCGGCTTGCCGTTGTAGAGCAACTTGGCAGAGGTCGATGTCGAAGCCTCCAAACGCTCCGACACGCTGATGCGCACCTCGGCATTGTGCGAAGCGTCGATAATCGACGCCACGGTATCCAGATTGCGTGCATCAACCTTCGAACTCGACGCATTGAGTCGGAAATAGCGCGACGAGCCGCTTATCTCGACCGCACTGCGCCCCGTACAATCGACAACCGCATCGAGCGACCGTATCGCCACCTTGACTGTTGCTCCGCCCGCCACGGTCAAATCCAGTATGTCCGCCTCTATCGTATTCTCGAAAACCGCGGTCGCGCGCATAATTTTTATGTCGGTCAGGCGGTTGTAGTAAACGGTAACATCGGTGGCACTCTCGCGCTTCTGGTCGATACGCTCCTCGACACGCAACACGCCGTCTTTATTTACCGTCGCCTTGAAGCGCGAAGTCGTACAACCATTTGTGTCATAGACGATTTTAACGTCGGCACCCGTCGCCGTCTGTTTCAGCGTTACATTCATCGGACCGTCAATCTCTATCTTCGAAAATGGCGAGAGCAAATCGGTTTTGGGAATGGACACCACGCGCTCGGCACTCTGTGCCTGCACGGCAGGTGCGGCACTTTGCGCGAAGGCACCTGCCGACACCAGAAGAAGTATTGAGCAAAGAATCGTGTTTCTCATAACAGCACTATCGTTCAAATTACAGAGCAAGATACAACTTTTTCCGCACATAGCGGCACTTCGGACAATTTTTTTGGTTGCATGGCGATTTGTTCGCAATAAATAGGTATCTTTACAGACTATTTATAACCGATGCCGCCATGAGAGCAAAAATCCTCAACGCAAGTGCAGGTTCGGGCAAAACCTACCGCCTTGCCTACAAATATGTCTATGATGTATTGAGCAGCCACAACTCGCGTGGCGAGTTCGACGTGTCGGCATACAGGCACATACTCGCCGTAACCTTCACCAACAAGGCGACCGAAGAGATGAAGTCGCGCATCTTGAAGCAGATTAACGCTTTGGCATCGGGCGCAAAGAGCGACTACATGGCAATGCTCCTGCGCGACACGGGCATCGACGAAGCGGAGTTGCGCCGCCGTGCAATGCGCGTGCGCACCGCCATACTGCACGACTATTCGCGCTTCACGGTGCTTACGAACGATACGTTTTTCCAACGTATTCTGCGTGCCTTCATCAAGGAGCTCGGTATCGAACTCAACTACTCGCTCGAATTGGACACCGTTCCCGTAACTACGGAGAGTGCCGATGCGCTGTTGGAGGAGATTGGCGAGCGCAAGGATTTGCGCAACTGGATTACCGACTTGGTGCAGGACCGTATCGAGAGGGGGCAATCGTGGAATGTCCGCAACGGCATACTCTCGCTCCACAACGAGCTGTTCAAGGAGCAAACCGAGGCCGCCATAAATGCCATCGGGGACAAAGAGCAGTTGAAGAGGGCGGTATTCAAATTCAATGGCGAGGTTCAAAAACAGGTCGATGCCCTGCGGGAAAAGGCGCAGGAGGCTGTCGATATGATTACCGGCGCAGGCTACACGGTCAAGGATTTCAAGAACAATACGGTATCGTACCTCTTCAAAATAGCTACGGGCGAAATTACCCCTCCGACGGCGACCGCGCTTAAACTGGTCGATGCCTCGCCGCAAGATTGGTTTGCCAAAGCACGCAAGCCCAATGCCGACCTGTTGAGCATAGCGGCTCGCATACAGCCGATTATGAACTACGTCTGCAAGCGTGCGACGGACGCAGCCTCGGCAGACATCTCCCGCAACATACTGCGCAAAAACTATATAGGCTTCGCCCTGCTGAACGACCTTTATCGCAAGGCAATCGAAATATGCAGGGACGAGAACAAAATGCTGCTTTCGGAAACCAAACGCATAATTGCGCAGTTTATAAGCGACAACGACGCTCCGTTTATCTACGAAAAGGTAGGCAACCGCTTCGACCGCTATATGATTGACGAGTTTCAGGACACATCGCTCGGCGAGTGGCACAACTTTCTGCCGCTGCTACGCAACGCCATGGCACAAAGCGAGGAGGTCTCTGTCCTGCTGGTCGGCGACATCAAGCAGTCGATATACCGTTGGCGCGGCAGCGACTGGAAGATTCTCGGCTCGGTTGCACCCGCGGAGTTGGGCAACGAGAACACCGACATCGAAACTCTTGACGGCAACTACCGCAGTCTGCCGACCGTGGTCGAGTTCAACAATACGGTCTTCGAGCGCGGTGTGGAGCGCGACAATACCATGCTCAACCATGCTCTGCAAGCAGCCCTCGACAACAAGAAAATATCACTCGCGACCCACACCGCACTGCACGATACTCTCCGCCGTGCCTACGCGGGACATACGCAAACGCCTCGCCGCAAATGCGTCCACGGCGGCTATGTGAACATAACGATACACGAGGATAAGGAACCCGACATCGTGGCACGCATAAAGAGCGTAATAGATATGGGCTACCGCCCGTGCGACATAACGATTCTTGTACGCGAAAAAAAAGAGAGCTACGCCATCGCGCAACAGTTGCTTGCGGTCAAGAACGAAGGCGACCCGCGCTACCGATTCGACGTGATGACGCAGGAGGCGTTGAGCCTCAACAACTCGCCCGTCATCAAGTTTCTGCTTGCCGTCATGCGACTGGCAATCAACCGTCGCGACAGCGTGAGTCTGGCAATCTACAACCGCTACCACAACAACTGCGACTTCTCCGCCAAGCTTACTGCCGACGACAACGCCTTTCTCGATTCGCTGGCGATGCTCTCGCCCGAGGAGGCATTCGAGAATATGACAATGCACTACCGCGCCGAGTGCGAGGGGCAGACGGCATACGTTATGGCTCTGCACGAGGAGATAGTCCGCTTCTGCGCCAAACGCTTGGCTGACATCGACCTGTTCCTGACATGGTGGGACGAGAATGGCGGCAGCAAGTCGCTGAACGTCGAGCGTGGCGATTCGACCATCGAGATTATGACCATTCACAAGGCAAAGGGCTTGGAGAACAAGGTGGTGATTATACCCTACTGCAACTGGGAACTGAACCCGAAGTCGAACAACGGACAGCGACAGAACATTATATGGACGGCACCCGCCGATGACGCAGGCATCGAGGGTATCGGCACATTCCCCGTACCTTTTATGGAGAATGTCGCCCAATCGGCATTTGCCGAAGGCTACTATACCGAAACGGTCTATGCCCACACCGAGGCAATCAACCTGCTCTACGTCGCCCTCACCCGCGCGGGAGAACAGTTGCACATATTCATCTCGGAGGACAAGTTGAAAGACAAGAAGGGTAATGCGAAAGACGGTAAAAATGTCGGCGGATTGCTGTACAGCCTGCTCCCCGAAAACGAGTTCGCCGCCTGTGGCGACGGCACTCGGCAATATACGCTCGGCAAGTTCGAGGCTCCCGAGCCGTTCGACGACAAAAAGAGCGACACCGAGCGCGTGCGTATGAGCGACTACCCCGTTTCGCCCGTCAATCTGCGACTGCGTTTGCAGTCGGCACGCTATTTCGACGATGGCGAGCAGGTGCAACTCTCGCCTCGCAATATGGGTATCCGACTGCATAAAGTATTCGAGAATGCCTCCTCGCGCGACGACATATTTGCGGCAATCACACAGCTGGTTACCGACGGCGTACTCTCGGCGGACGACGCCAAGAGCCTTACGGCACAGGTGGAGCAGACGCTGGCGAACACCATTGCGGGCGAG
>JBNMLI010000142.1:0-4501 GCA_050874765.1 Alistipes sp. | reverse complement strand
TCCTACTTCTACCCATCGGTAAGTGCCAGCGTACTGCTCGACCAAGCAATCCCGGGATTGCGCGATTCGCAGTGGTTGGATATGTTGAAGATTCGTGGTTCGTGGGCAAACGTGGGTAACGACACGGGCGCATACCGTATCGTCGATTACTATACCAACTCGTCCTACAACTCGTCGGTGGTTCTGCCGGGTACTTTGGCAAATGCCAACCTGAAACCGGAGAATACCGCTTCGTGGGAAATCGGTTTGGAGGCTCACTTGTTCAAGAAGCGTTTGTCGTTGGACGTTGCTTACTACGACAGCAAGACGACCAACCAGATTCTGGACGTGCCTACCGACCAAATCACGGGTGCTACCTACAAGCGAATCAATGCCGGTGAGGTGAACAACCACGGTGTCGAGATTTCGTTGGGCGCAAAGCTCGTACAGGTACGCAACTTCACATGGGACTTCAACTTCAACTGGTCGAAGAACTGGAACCGACTGATTGAGCTGGCTCCGGGTGTCGATTTGTATCAGCTCAACACGGGCTTCACCTCGGGTAACAACGTATTCATCTACGCTTATCCGAAGGGCTCGAAGAACTATCCTAACGGTACCGAACTCGGTCGTATCTTCGGTTACGGCTTCAAGCGTGCTCCGCAGGGTGCATACTACATCGATGCCGATGGCAAGCAGGTCGATTGCGCAGGCAAGGTGATTGTCGATTCCAACGGTTATCCGCAGCTCGATACCACCAACTTGCAGGACTTCGGTTCTATCTATCCTGATTGGAAGGGTGGTTTCAGCACCTCGTTCAAGTACAAGAACCTGCGTCTGGGTATGCAGTTCACCTACCAATACGGTGGCAAGTGCTACTCGCTGACTCACGCAGTGTTGGCTGCCGCAGGTAAGACCAAGGATACGCTCTATGGTCGTTACGACGGTTTGGTACACGACGGCGTGAACGTTTCGGCGGACGGTATCTACACCAAGAACACCACCATCACGCAGAGTGCCGCGCTCTACTATCAGGACTACGTTTACACGCGTAAGAACTCGGAGATGAACACTTTCGACACTTCGTTCCTGAAACTGAAACAAATCAGCCTCGACTACTCGCTCGGCAAGAAGGCGAT
Source organism: Alistipes sp. (assembly GCA_050874765.1). Taxonomy (GTDB): domain Bacteria; phylum Bacteroidota; class Bacteroidia; order Bacteroidales; family Rikenellaceae; genus Alistipes. The sequence goes on along the minus strand of JBNMLI010000142.1, from coordinate 3,383 downwards.
TCAGAAAATCGGCTGGTTGCGCAGTCTGTCTGTCGGCGTATTCGTAACGAACGTATTCTGCGTTACCGACTTCCCGCAGTACGACCCTGAGGCAGCAACCTTCAACTCGGCTTCCATCAGCCGCGGTATCGAAACGGGTGCTTACCCAATGACTCGCACATACGGTTTCACTCTTAAATTGGGCTTCTAATAAATAAATATAGGTATATTATATGAAAGCAATAAAATATATAATCACAGCATCGGTTCTCTTGGCTGCTTTCTCTTGCAGAACGCTCGAAGAGTACAATGTCAGTCCTAACCAGACTCCGGTGGGCGATGTGTTGCCTGCGGATATGATGGACGAACTCATTTGCAACGGTGCGCTTAACGCACAACAGCGTTTTTACGATACCTATGCCGAGTTGATGCAGTACACTTGTATCACTTCGTCGTCGAACGAGGTTGTCAGCCGTTACTACATCGCTCCGAGCTATATCGAAAACTGCTGGAACAACTTCTCCCGCTGGTCTGCGAATGCCGACCATATGTATGCGTTGGCTGTCAAAACAGGCGACAAGAACTATCAGGCAGTCGCTCTGACGCTGCGCGCGATGTATATGGATATGCTCGTATCGACCTTCGGTCAGGTACCTTTCTCGGAGGCTTTCAAAATCCGCGAGGGTAACAACAAACCCGTATTCGACGACGAGAAGAGCATCTACGCACAACTGATTACCGACCTCGAAACGGCGAACGAACTCTACAAGGAGTCGTCCAACCTCGACAATACCCGTAAGGACAAACTCTACGGTGGCGACATCAAAAAGTGGCAGAAGTTCAACAACTCGTTGATGCTGCGTCTGTTGATGCGTCTGTCGAACCGTTCGACCCAAATGGAGATTATCTGGGGCGAGTCGGTCGTTACGAAGGTTAAGAACATCATCGAAAATCCGGCACTGTTCCCTGTTATGACCGATTATCACGACAATGCGTGCGTATATTTCACGGGTGAGGCCCCTTTCCAGAACACTTGGGGCGGTTATACCGAATCGACTCTTGCAGGACACCGCTTCACCGAGCATATGTACGGTCTGATGAAGCCGCAGCTCAACGGTACTCCGGGTGGCGACCCTCGCGTATATATCTGGTTTATGCCTTACTCGGCAGGTTACGGTTGGATTGGTATCCCTTCGGGTATCCCGGGCGACGATATGCAGTCGGCAGGTTACACCGTGATGAACTTCCAGACGATGAACGACTACAAACTCCCATACTCGTTTATGAACTGCGATGAGGTTTACTTCATCAAGGCAGAGGCATACGCCCGCACGGACGACGACTGGAAGAATATCTCCACTTCGGAGAACATTATCCGCGACCTCTACAACAACGGTATCAAGGAGTCGTGCGAGTTCTGGCGTTACATCTACTGCGACGTGCTCGGCTACAACGGTCGTTTCATCGACATCACCGCACAGCCGAAGTATCGTAACTTCTACGCTTGCGACACCGACAACTATGCCGACGAGACTCCTTACGAGTTGCCTATGTATGCAAGTCAGGCAGATAAGAACAAGGGTAAGACTACCGATACGATGACCTTGCAGCCGGTTATCAGCGACGGTGCAATCAAGTACTTCTACGAGTCGGTTGTTCCGTTCGATATGGCAAACGCTCTGAAATGTATCTTGGAGCAGAAGTTCGTTGCCTCCTTCCGTGTAGGTTTGGAGGGCTGGTGCGACTACCGCCGCACGGGCTATCCGGAGATGACCATCTTGGACGGTACGGGCAACAACCACATTCTGCCTTACCGCTTGGTATATCCTAACCGTACGAAGACTACGAACGATGCCAACTATCAGGCACTGCTCAGCCGATTGAGCGCAACCTACTACGACGGAGCAGACGATATGCTGACACCGATTTGGTGGAGCGAGGCTGCACTTACCAAGGAGATTCGTTAATCCGTAAAAAATTAAGTAAGAGTTATGAAAAAAACAATGAAATATCTGAAATCCGCAATGCTGTTCGCATCGCTCGCCGTTGTGGCAGGTTGCGTTACGGGTTGCAGCGACGACAAGACGTACTACTCGCCTTTCCGCGACGAAATCAAGGGCAACTATGCCATCTTCCGCGGTGCCAATACCAGCGAGTCGCTCGAAGTGGATACGAAGGGTATGATTGGCGAATCGTTCACCAATACGATAACCTACGAATTCTTTACCACTTACAAAGATTGGTATCTCCAATTCGACACCTCGACCTGCTTTATGCCTAACGAGGAGTGGATTCACGCTTGGCCGGGCGAGGGTAGCGGCGATGGTCGTTTCACGCTCACGTTCGATTCCAACACAGTCGAGGGCGATGTCCGCCACGCCGACATCAACATCGTTACCAAGAAGGGACACAAGATTATCAAGACCATCAAGGTCGCACAGGCAGGTTCGACTACCGTGCGTCTGAATCTGGTCGCTTCGTTCCAGTCGATTCTCAATATGGAGGCAGGCGACACTGCGGAGCGCAGCATCGCAATCAATGCCAATGTGTTCTGGGATAAGGAGGTACGCTATGCCGACGAGTTCACCACACCGTGGGTACACGTTGTCGAAGGCGACAACAATCCGTATGCCTTGCGTTTCAACCTCGACGAAAACTTCTCGACCGAGACCCGTACGGCTACCATCGTGATATACCAAGTTAGCAATCCGGACAACACCACTACGATTACCATCAATCAGAAGGGTGTAGCGGAAGATAACGAGTAGGCGATTTACAAACAAGTTATTCTGAAAAATGAAGGGATTTATTAAATCATTTTTTGTCGTTCTGTCCATTGGTGCAATGCTCGTAGGTGTTACTGGCTGCACCAAGTCTGACACGGGCGATACCCCACCGACCTCAACGATTCTCACCGACATCGGCGGTTTGCAGTCGCGCCGACTGACGTTGGGTGGCGAGGGCATTATGATTGCCAAAGGTGCGCAGACGACCGATGTGCTGACCATGGCGGGCAGCGGCAAGAGTTACGAGTGCGCCATCACGAGCGTGAGCGAAAAGATGTTCAAGTTCCGTGTGCCGAGCGAGAAGATGACCTCGGGTGCCACCTATACGTTTACGATTAAGCGTGGCGAGCAGAGTCAGGAGATAGGTTCCTACCAGCTGTCGTTCGCATCGTTCAGCCCTAACGTGCCCGACGATAAGAAATCGACACTGCGCGGTATGGTCTATTGCGACGAAAAGGGTGTTGCGGACGTACTCGTTACGGACGGCGTGAACATCGTCAAGACCGATGCCAACGGTTACTACTATATCGAGTCGGACAAGCGTTACGGCAATGTCTATGTCATTCTGCCTTCGGGCTACGACGTGAAGACGAGCAAGGCTATGCCGCAGTTCTGGGC
>JBNMLI010000141.1:0-4504 GCA_050874765.1 Alistipes sp. | reverse complement strand
ATGTAGTGCCGTCGAGTACGACGGGCAGAATGGCAACGCCCGCCTCCTTTGCCAGAGCAAATGCGCCCTGCTTGAAGCGGTGGATTTCGCCGTCCTTGGAGCGCGTACCCTCGGGGAACATCGCAATGGAAGCACCGCGCGAGAGCCACTTCTTGCCGTCGTTGATTACCTTGTGCATCGACTCGGCACCGCGACCGCGCTCGATGGCTATGTCGCCGTGCAGGAGCAGGAAACCGCCGATGAACGGAATGCGGAACACCTCGCGTTTGCTCACCCAACGGAAGTTGAGCGGAACGAAGTAGAGCGAGATGATGTCTGCCATAGAGTTGTGGTTAAGCACGATAACGTAGCGTTCGCCACGGCGGACATTCTCCAAACCCTCGATGCGTCGCCGCCACGACGGCGGAGCATACCAGAAGCACATACACAGCGCACGCGAAAGTTCGTGAACCACACGGCGCGAGCGGTCGAATGGAGCGCACACGACCAATGCCACCGCCGACAACAGGAAGAACACGATGACTATCAGCGCAGAATAGAGGTAAAAAATGATTGACAGCATATATTATCCCAATATATTTATATGTTGCAAAATTACGATTTTTTACGGTTTCGGCGAAAAAATCCCGAAAATAGTTATCAACATTCGGGTGCGACGGCAATACGGGCGACGCACGGGCGGAAGCGGTCGAATGGAGCGCTTTCTTAACGCAAAAAGGAGCAACGTATCGGAAAAAACACTATATTTGCACCAAATTCGAGATAGTATGAAGTTCAAAGAGGGATATAAGGTACGCGACATCGCAGGCGAACACGTCGTAATAATGCAGGGGCGTTTCGGCAGCGACATGACGCGTGTGATTGCACTCAACGAAACATCGATGATGCTGTGGAACGCATTGCAGGGCAAGGAGTTCGATGCACAGGACATAAAGCGGCTGCTCATCGAGAACTACGATGTAGATGAAGCCACTGCCGAGCGCGATGCAAAGGCTTGGATTGAGAAACTCGAAGAGTGCAATTTGGTATAATTACAGATTGGCAAGCAAGACAAAGAGGACGGGCAATGAAGTTGCGCAAGGTCATAGCAATGTTGATGTTATCGGTGTATCTCACATCGGTATGCGGCTACGCGCTCACCATCATTCTCTGCCACTGTCCCCACAGCCGGCACTACACGGAGCATCACTGCGTCTGCGCACAGTGCGGGCATACGCACATCGACGGCGACGGCATCAAGGCTGACGACCGTTGCGACTGCAAACACAATCACACAACAGAAATTTCGCTTTACGACATAGCAAAGCACACGAGCGCGGTAGTTACGCCCGCCGTGAGCGACTGCATCGTAAAGACCATAGACAGCAGCGACCGACTCTTCGTATCGGTCGAAAGGCAACTGACCGAGCAACGCAAAGTGCCGTTGCCCGCCTCGCCATTCTCACCTCTGCACGCACTGCGTGCGCCTCCCGTTTCGGCATAAATCGGCGCGGTCGGACAGCATCGGATATGCTGTTGTGGCTGCAAATTTATGTTGAATATACAATAGGGAGAAAAATCAGATGAAGTTTACAAAATTTTTAAGCACGGCATTGTGCTTGGTTTGCTTCGCCACTGCGGCGCAAGCACAGGATATTGCGGGCAAGGTACTCGACGAGAATGAGCAACCGCTGCCCGGAGCATCGGTATATTGGGCAGACACCAACGTGGGTGTCGCCTCGAACATAGACGGTACGTTCCGTCTGCATCGCGTGAAGGGTTACGACCGTCTGGTAACCACGTTCCTCGGCTACGAGAACGACACGTTGCGCGTAGATGACAAGACGACGGAGGTCAAGGTAAAACTGCGCCAAGGCGTGGTTGTCGAGTCGGTCGTTGTCAAGGGCGACGGCGGGCATCTGCGCGAGGGCAGCATTCTGAAAACCGAGAACATCTCGTTTGCGGGGTTGTGCAAGATGGCTTGCTGCAACTTGGCTGAAAGTTTCGAGAACTCGGCTTCGGTAACGGTCGGTTACAGCGATGCTGTGTCGGGAGCGCGACAAATCAAGATGCTCGGATTGGCAGGTACTTACACGCAGGTGTTGGACGAGAATCGCGCCATAATGCGCGGATTGAGCGCGCCTTACGGGCTGGGGTACACACCGGGTATGTGGCTCAACTCGATACAGGTATCGAAGGGAATATCCTCCGTTACGGCAGGACACGAGGCCATCACGGGACAAATCAACCTCGAACACCGCAAGCCGACCGACGACGAGCGGTTGTTCCTCAACCTCTATTTCGACAGCGAGTTGCGACCCGAAATCAACCTGTCGAGCGCGATGCCCGTAACGAAGGACAAGCGACTTTCGACCGTCATCTTGGCGCACGGCTCGATGGATACCAAGAGTTGGCATCACAACAACGACTACCACTTCCGCGACCTGCCGCTCTCACGACAGTTCGACATAGCCAACCGCTGGCTCTATCAGGCAGAGAACGGTATGCAGGTGCGTTGGGGCGTGAAGTACATCAATGACAACCGCTTGGGCGGGCAGATGGCGTATCGCCGCAATATGCACAAGGATATCGACTCGTGGGCTGCCACCGACGACAGCGGCAGGCGCACGGGCAAGGGTATTTACGGCTCGGAGGTGCGCAATCAGGAGGTCAATGCCTATTTCAAATTGGGTATGCCGGTCGGGAAATCGGTATTCGATAAGGAGGAGATGGACGAGCAACGCTCCAACTTTGCGATTGTTGCCGACTTCGACCATTTCCGCGAGAGTGCCTATTTCGGTGCGGACAAGGACTATTTCGGTCGGCAGAATATGGCGACCCTCAACGCGATGTACGTTCACTACTTCACCTATCTCTCTTCGCTCATCTCGGGCATCAGATCATCGTCGCGCTGGGTACGCGAGGATTTGACCGACCGAACATGGAACTATACGGCAAACGACTACATAGACAATCCTGACGAGGTGAAGAACGTTTGGACCGATGCCGTGCCTGAAAATGCGTTCCGCCGGTCGTTGCGCAACGAGACCGAGGTCGGTGCGTACTTGGAGTACACCTATACGATAAAGGACAAGTTGTCGGTTGTGGCGGGTTTGCGCGATGACTACAACTTCTATTTCCGCAAGAATCTCATCACGCCGCGTGCGCACATAAAGTGGAACATCACCCCGACGACCGTCTTGCGCGGCTCGGTCGGCATGGGCTATCGTCCGACAGATGTCATCACCGACAACATCGGCATACTCGCCACGGGTCGCCGCATAGTGTTCGACAAGGGTTATGACCGCCGATTCGACCGTATGGAGGAGGCTCTGACGGGTGGCGGGTCGCTCTCGCAGACCATATCGACCGTGCGCTATCGCGATATGGCCATCAGTTTCGACTACTTCCGCACGCAACTCTTCCACAGCGTCATCGTGGACCAAGAGTTTGATGCGAACAGCATTCACATTTACAGCACCAACGGCCGTTCGTACACCAACACCTATCAGGTCGATTTGACGTGGAACCCTGTCGAGCGATTGGACATCTTCGCCACATTCCGCTGGACGGACAGCAAATACACCGTCAATCGTCCTAACGACGAGGAGGGTAACGCCGTACCGCCGGTTTTGGTCGAGCGTCCGCTCGTGGGTCAGTTCAAGACGCTGCTCAACATTCAGTATGCCACCAATATGCGCAAGTGGGTGTTCGATGTTACGGCGCAGCTCAACGGTCGCAGCCGCATACCGACGCAGGACGGCAATTTGAGCAGCGCGGAATACAGCAAAATTTACCCTATGTTCTATGCCCAAATCAGTCGCCGAATCAAGCACTGGGATATCTATGTAGGTTGCGAGAACATCGGCAACTACATTCAGAAGAATCCGATTCTTAATGCCAAAACGCCATACGCGCCTGCGTTCAACTCATCGTGCGTATGGGGACCGCTGATGGGTCGCAAGTTCTATATAGGAGTGAGATTTAACTTATACTAAAACAAATATCGCAATGAAAAAGTTAATGTTCGTGCTGTTTGCAGCACTCATCGGCACAGGCGTATGCTTTGCCGACAACAACGCCAAAGGCGCAAAGAAGGTCGTTACGACCGTATTCAAGACCGACATCGACTGCCCGCACTGCTCGAAGAAGGTGCTGAACACCATTCCGTTCGAGAAGGGCGTGAAAGATGTGAAGGTTGATGTGCCGACCAAGACCATCACCGTAACCTACGACGCCACGAAGAACAACGATGCGGCACTCACGAAGGCTCTGACTGACATAAAGGTCAAGGTATTCGAGGCGAAGCAGAAGTAGGCAGTGCGCCACTGCGGCAGAAAAGTGCGACGAGCGAACCCTTGTGCGGGGTTCGCTCGTCTTTTTTGGTAATGATGCCAAAATCGGCGCTTGGGTGAAAAGATAACCGCTTATATATTTGCGTATTACAGCGATAAATTAGAGCTTAGTAGAAAACGTTTTCTACTAAGCTCTATTTTTTATGGTAAAAATACGCAAAATCAGGTGT
>JBNMLI010000140.1:0-4515 GCA_050874765.1 Alistipes sp. | reverse complement strand
CTGCTCGCTGGCTGCCGAGGCTGCCGCATGGTGCCGCGATACCAAGGGTATGACGCTCTACGAGTGGTTGCAGGACCTCTATGTCAAGTTCGGCTTCTACCGCGAGGGTCTTGTCAATGTTGTCCGCACGGGTAAGGACGGTGCCGAGGTTATCCAGAATATGATGATTGAGTACCGCAACAACCCGCCGAAGAGTATCCTCGGCGAGAAGGTTGTTCGCATTCTCGACTATAAGACGCTCGAAGCCATCGACACTGCTACGGGCAAACGCACGCCTATCGAGGGTGTCGAGGATAAGAGCAACGTACTGCAATGGTTCACCGAGGACGGCACGCGCGTTTCTGTGCGCCCGTCGGGTACCGAGCCTAAAATCAAATTTTACTTTGGTGTGAAAGCGGCGCTGCCTTCGACCGACTGTTTCGAGGAGACCGAGGCTGCTCTCGATGCCAAAATCGAGGAGATTAAGAAGGAACTCCACCTCATCTAATCCTCCCCGTCTTTCACTACCCTATCTTCGGGCGATGCACTTTACGCATCGCCCGATTTTTTTGTTGCCATTTCCGCAAAATTTATCTGATAAGGTATATTCGTTTGATAGTATCGCGCCTGATGCCAAAATATATGTACCTCGTGCATCGTTACACACATACCCCCCCCCAATTAAAAGACTACATTTCACTAATTGTAGAGTATGACTTTTGATAACCAAATCGGGCATAACGCTCGTAAATAACTAATTTATTAATAATTAAAACAAAAACAATTATGAAAACAATTATTTTAAGAGGCTATCAGGGTTCGGGCAAAACAACAACCATACGCTTGGTTTATGATATTTTGCTTTCGAGAGGTGCTAAAATTGTTGTGCCAAGAACGACAATAATGGGTCGCGATTTCGATTCTGTGGTAAGATATAAAGGCAAAACAATATATATATGCTCGGAGGGTGATAATAGAAATGACATTAATTTGCATATAGGTATCGCCATATCCGGACATATTATTTATACACATCAAAATGGCGAAAATGTAAATATAAATGCCGATTGTGATATTTATATAGGAGCAAGCCATTTCGCTGATACAACATTTATTAGCGAATATAATCCGGTAATAATTGATAAAACAGGCATTAAGGACGATATATGCAATGCCAAAGATGCAATAAAGATAATCCGTAATATATAATTGTTCACTATATTTTTGAGAGGCACGCGGGTTTTCCCGCGTGCCTTTTTCGTGTGTTGGCGCGTTATCCCGACAAAGAAAACACCCCGCACTCACGGCGAGTGCGGGGTGAAATACATATATTAGACTACCTGCTATACGCACCCTTGGGCAATCATAGCGTCGGCAACCTTCATAAAGCCACCGATATTTGCGCCCTTGACGTAGTTGATGTAGCCGTCCTCCTCGGTGCCGTACTTGACGCACACCTCGTGGATATTTTTCATTATGGAGTGCAACTTCTCATCGACTTCCTCGCGCGTCCACTTTATGCGCATCGAGTTCTGCGACATCTCCAAGCCCGATGTTGCCACACCGCCCGCGTTCGATGCCTTGCCGGGTGAGTAGAGCAACTTGTTGCGCTGGAATATGACAATCGCCTCGGGTGTCGATGGCATATTCGCACCCTCTGCCACGCAGATGCAGCCGTTATCGACCAGAGCCTGCGCCTGCTCGCCGTTGAGTTCGTTCTGTGTGGCGCACGGCATCGCGATGTCGCACTTTATGCCCCACGGACGCTCGCCCGCGAAGTATTTTGCCGTAGGATATTTGTCGGCATACTCTCTGATGCGCCCGCGGAATACGTTTTTGAGCATCTTCACATAGGCGAGTTTCTCGCTGTCGATGCCGTCGGGGTCGTAGATGAAGCCCGACGAGTCGGACATCGTAACCACCTTTGCTCCGAGTTGGGTAGCCTTCTCGACGGCGAATTGCGCCACATTACCCGCACCCGATACCGCTACGACCTTGCCCTCGAAACTCTCGCCCCGCGTGGCGAGCATCTCCTGCGCAAAGTAGCACGTTCCGTAGCCCGTAGCCTCGGGACGCAGTATGCTGCCGCCCCAGTCAAGACCTTTGCCCGTGAGCGTACCCGTAAATTCGTTGCGCAGACGCTTGTACTGTCCGAACATAAAGCCGATTTCGCGACCGCCCACGCCGATGTCGCCTGCCGGCACGTCGGTATCCTGCCCGATGTGGCGGTAGAGTTCGGTGATGAACGACTGGCAGAAGCGCATAACCTCGTTGTCCGACTTGCCCTTCGGGTCGAAATCGGAACCGCCCTTTGCACCGCCCATCGGCAGCGTCGTGAGGCTGTTCTTGAAGGTCTGCTCAAAGGCGAGGAACTTCATGATGCTCAAATTGACCGACGAGTGGAAACGTATGCCGCCCTTGTAAGGACCTATCGCACTGTTCATCTGCACGCGGAAACCGCGGTTGATTTCAATCTCTCCCTTGTCGTTGAGCCACGGTACGCGGAACATAACCACGCGCTCCGGCTCGGCTATGCGCTCCAAAATTTTCAGCTTTTGCAGCACAGGGTCGGCAACTATGGTCGGAGCCAACGACTCGGCAACCTCTCTTACCGCTTGGTGAAACTCGGGTTCGTTCGGATTCTTGGCGATGAGTTTTGTCATAAAATCATCGACAAATTTTTTTGCCTGTGTATCCATTTTGTGATGATATTAAAGTGATTATTGATGTAAATCGTCTACCTTCTTTATTTTGTATATTTTACCCTCGATGAGCGTCGTCCACACACTGCCCTCTGCATCTACGCAGAAGTCGTTTGCCGACGAGTTGCCGAGTTTGGCTCGGCGTACTACCTTGCCGTCCGATTCGTCTATCTCGGCAACCATTCCGTAGCGGTTGGCCATGTATGCCTTGCCACCGCATACGGCTATCGGACAGAAATTGTGGTCGTAGCCCCAACCTGCATCGGCACACCACCGCTCGGTGTAGGCATCGGCGCGGCTCGGCACGGCAATCATCTCGCCGTCCATTGTCTTGGCGTAAAAGGTCTGTCCGTCGTCGCTTATGCCCGTTGTTTCGCGCACTCGTCGTTGCTTGATGCGCCACAACTGCCGACCGCTTTCGAGGTCGATGAACGTAATGTGGCGGTCGGGTGCGACAATCATCACCCTGCCACCCGCTATGCGTGGCACGATGTGCCCCGGTGAGAATAGGCGGTTGCTGTTGCCGTTGTTCCATCGCCACAGCGGCCTGCCGCTCTCCGTATCGACGCAATAGAGGTGGCAGTCCCACGCACCGAATACCAGTCGGTTACCCTCTACCGTAGGTCGCCCCTGCGGTTGTCCCTTGCCGAAGCGGAATTGCCATATCGTCTTGCCGCTCTGCGGGTCGATGCGCATCATCGCTCCGTCCATACCTATATATAATGCCCCATCGGCAACCACTCCGTCGCCGACCATGCCGTTGCAATCGCGATTGCGCCAGATGGTTTTGCCCGTTGCGGCATCTAATGCGCAGAGATTGTCTGCCACAGTCGCCACAATCAGCCTGCCATCGTGCAGAATCGGCGACGAGTATATCGGATTGCCGAACTGCCGTTCCCACTTGATGCGCATTTGTGCGCAGTCGTAAGCCCGCACCTTACCCTCCGAGTTGCCGTAGTAAATCATATTGCCCGCCACTGCCACATTGGTGTAGATTGAGCCGCTGTCCTCGACAACGAGTTCCGCACCGATTTGCTCGGGACAAAGTGCATCGGGCTCTGCATCGCACGGCAACGCCGCAATCTCGTCGCTCTTGCCCTGCCGCACGACATATTGTCTTACGGGTGCTTCGCCCACGCGCTTCTCGCTGACATATATAGAGTCGTTGGCAAAGCGCAGAATCGTGTATCCGAAATGCTCCTTTGCTCCTTTGCCCAACGAGAGCGAACGGCACAAAATTCCCGGTATGGAGTCGAAATTCATCAGCCGCGGCTTGTGGTAATGCCCGCACAGCGACGCTGCGACGTTGTATTTTGCTATCACCTCGCGCAACTGCACGCGGTTGGTTATGTCGTTGTTGAGCGGATAGTGGCATACGCTTACTATGCGCCGTTTGCCTGCTCGCGCCATCTGCGCATCTATCCACGTGAGCGTCTGCGTCGGTATCCCGCCCTCTGCCATCTTCATATACGGTCCTGCGGGATAGGCTATAAAGCGATAACCGCCCACCGTTGCCACGGTGTTGCCGTCGTGCCCCCACAGCCTGCGAAATTCGGTGCAACCGCTCTCGCTCCAAGTCGTTTCGTGATTGCCTACGGTCGTCAGCGTGCGGTGGCGCAGGCGACGCAATTTGCGATGAATGTTGTTTAGTTCCTCGTTGCTGCCCATGTTGGTCAGGTCGCCATTGACGATAACCAAATCGTATTTCGCGCGGTTTATTTCCTCTATCGCGCGGTCTATCTGCCTGTCGCACTCGTTGCCGGGTGTAACGTGCAGGTCGGTCAGCAGTGCAATGGTGATGTCCCCCTTGTCGCGCCCCTCCGCCACCGTGGCG
>JBNMLI010000139.1:0-4577 GCA_050874765.1 Alistipes sp. | reverse complement strand
TTCTCGCACTGCTCGAAATCGGGAACTGCCAAACCGTAGAGTTTGCCGTCGCGCTCCAACACGAGCGACTCCAACACGAGCGGCATATTGTTGAGTTTGTCCTCGATTTGCTCGGGATAGATGTTCTGACCCGTACCCGTGAGAATCATCGTCTTGCAACGACCCTTGATGTAGAGCGTGCCGTCCTCGTCCATAACACCCATATCGCCCGTATGCAACCAGCCGTCCTTGTCGAGTACGGCTTTGGTATCCTTCTCGTTCTTGTAGTAACCGAGCATAACGTGTTCGCCCTTGACGAGAATCTCACCCGGAACGTGTTGCGGGTCGGCGGAATCAATGCGCACATCGAGGTGCATCTTCACATACTTACCGCACGAACCGCCCTTGAATGCAGTAGGGTCGTCGGTGAAACTGATGAGCGGACCGCACTCGGTCATACCGTAGCCGACCGAGATAGGGAAGTGAATCTTGCGCAAGAACGCCTCCGTCTCCTGATTCATCGGAGCACCGCCGACGATAAACAGGCGCAGGTTGCCGCCGAACGATTCGATGAGTTTGTTCTTTATGGTCGAGTATATTGCCGTGTTGAGCAAAGGCACCTTCATCGCGATGCTCAACGGTCCCTTCTCCAACATCGGTTGAATCTGTTTGCGATAGACCTTCTCCAAGATGAGCGGCACCGACACGATTACACCCGGACGCACCACCTGCAACGCCTCGATGAGAATCTTCGGCGACGGAATTTTGCCGAGCAGCGTACTGTGTCCGCCGACCGAGAGCGGCAACAGAAAATCGACCGCACAGCCGTAGGCGTGAGCCAACGGCAGGAACGCCAGCGAACGGCAACCTTTATGGTAGTATGGCTCGCCCGACTTGTCGCACAGGCTCTGGCAGAATACTACGTTACCCGTGAGGTTGTTCACCGTAAGCATAACGCCCTTCGAATAGCCCGTCGTACCCGACGTATAGTTGAGCAGAATGAGCTGGTCGTTAGGCACATCGCGATACTGAATGTTATCGACCGTGAATCCGTGCGGATAACGCTTGCGATAGTTCTCGGTCATATTGTTGATGCACTTGGTCAGTTTTTTGCCGCCGCGCTCGAAGATGACGTGGTAGTCCGTCAGCGACAGCACCGCCTCGATGTTCGGCATTGCGTCCTCGTCGAGCGAATCCCAATACGAGTCGGTCAAAAAGAGCAGACGGCTCTCGGAGTGGTTGGTGATGTGGGCGATGTCCGTCGGCGGGAAGTCCTGCAAAATAGGGACGATGACCGCACCGTAGGTGATGGTTGCTATATAGACAATACACCAACGCGGAGTGTTGCGTCCGACGAGAGCGATTTTATCTTTTGGCTTGATGCCTGCTTCGTCGAAGAGAATGTGGAGTTTGGCAATCTCCTTCGCCAATCCGTAATACGAGTAGGTTTCGCCCGTAAAATAGTCGGTAAGGGCAGACATTTCGCGGTTGTTGCGAAAGCTCTGCTCGTACATTTTAATTAAGTTTTGTTCTAACATAATACTAAAAAACAGATTTTACCCCGTTCAGGGAGTTAATTACTCTTGTTTGTTGTATTGTTATCTTTTTTAAGCGGTTTCCAAATATATACTTTCGACTCCGTTCCGGCAAGCAATCGCTCGATATTCTTGCGGTGAGTCCATATAAGCATCAACGCAACGACTATCGAGAAGATGATGAACGAAACAGATGTGTCGCCATAGCGTTTGTAGATACTGCCCGAGAATATCGAAACGAATATCGGGAAGCAGCAGCCCGCAATAATCGATGCGAGCGACACATAGTGCCATATCATAAAGACCAAAAGCCACACGCCGAAGCAGAACAGCGCGATATTCGGTTGAATACCCGTTATCGCACCGACGAGCGTCGCCACACCCTTGCCGCCTTTGAAATTGGCGAAAACAGGGAAAATATGACCCAGCACGGCGATGAATACGGCTATGATTTTCAGATTGATGAGCCACCACGGCGAGATGTTGTCGTCGTACTGCATAATCGACATCACGCTCACGGCGACGAAGCCCTTGATGAAATCTATCGCGAAGACTGGCAACGCGGCGCGTCTGCCCAAGATGCGCAACATATTGGTCGTACCGGCATTCTTACTGCCGTGCTCGCGTATGTCTATGCCGTAGTAGCGTTTGCCAATCCACACGGCACTTGGAACCGAGCCGAGCAGATAGGCGATGAGCAACAGAGTTACGATGCAGTAATAAGTCAGTATCATTTACAAAATACTTTTATGGTCGTATTTCGTGCAAAGGTAATAAAAAATCCCCAACACCCGATTATATTCAAAAAAAAGTTTCCGTTACAACGCTTATTCGGCATATTATATTACCTTTGCATTCTATAATAACGCAACAATACGATTTTTATGAAGAGTATAAAAGGATTGGATTTACGCAAATTCACGGAACCTATGTTCTCGTTGCGCTGGTGGCTTTCGTGGGCATTGATTTTTGTCGGTTGCACCACCATGGCGGCAGGTTATGTGTTTTTCATCAACCCCTACAATATCGTTCCGGGCGGTGTCTATGGTGCCAGCATCGTGTTGCACAACATATTCCCTGCCGTACAGGTCGGCACGTTCGGCTATATGTTCGACATTCCGTTGCTCATCATTTCGTTCATAATCTTCGGCAGCCACTTCGGCTCGCGCACAATCGTAGCCGCGCTCTATACGCCGGGTGCGATGAACGTGCTTTCGCGCCTGTCCTACCCTACCGAGGAGGCTCTGCGCCGCCTCGACCCGTCGCAACTGCTGGGCGGTATGCTCAATCTGTCCGACCATCTGATGCTCGCCTCGATTATGGGCGGCGTGGTAATCGGCATAGGTGTCGGTCTTGTCATCAGACAGCAGGCGACCACGGGAGGAACGGACATCGTCGCGATGATTTTGCAGAAATACTGCCACGTCCGATTCTCCAACGGCGTGCTTATCGCCGACTCGTCGGTCGTTCTGTCGGGTCTGATTGTCATCGGTTTCGGTGTCGGCACGGGCCGTCCCGATTCGAGCGGCTGGTTGCTCTCGTTCTACTCGCTCATCGCCATCTACGTTACTTCGCGTGTGCTGGCATACGTCATTGCGGGTGCGTCGAACAACAAACTGCTCTTCATAATCTCGGAGAAGCACAACGAGAAACTCAAAGAGTTCGTCCTCAAAGACCTCGACCGCACGGCAACCTACATCAAGGCAAAGGGTATGTACACCGACAACGAGAAGGAGATGACCTTCCTTGTCGTTCCGAGCCGCGAGGTAGTGCCTGTGCAGCGTATCATCAAGGAGTACGACCCTACGGTCTTCCTCGTCATAACCGATGCTTACGACACCTTCGGCGAGGGCTTCAAGCCACTGCCCGAGAAGACCGAAATTCAGAATTTTTAGTTTCACGAAGCACTCTATGGTTTTCAACAATAACGGATTGCGCCCGTTGCAAGGCGCAGGCAAGCGGCTGTTCATCGAAACGTATGGTTGCCAGATGAATGCAGGCGACAGCGAGATTGTCGTTTCGATTATGCAGCGCGAAGGCTATGTCTATACCGAAAATATCGCCGAGGCGGACATCATACTCATCAACACCTGCTCGATTCGCGACAATGCCGAGCAACGCATCTGGGGTCGCATAGCCGATATGCGCCGCTACCGCAAGGCGAAGCCGTCGCTCATCGTCGGCATCATCGGCTGTATGGCGGAGCGGCTCAAAGAGCAACTCATCGAGCGAGGCGGTGTCGATATTGTCGCAGGTCCCGACTCCTACCGCGACCTCCCGCGCTTGGTGCGCGAGGCAGAGAGCGGTGGCAAGGGTGTCAATACCCTCCTCTCGCAGGAGGAGACCTACGCCGAAATCGCTCCCGTGCGCCTCGACAAAAACGGCGTCAGTGCCTTCATCGCCATCATGCGCGGTTGCAACAACTATTGCGCCTACTGCGTCGTCCCTTACACGCGCGGCATCGAGCGCAGTCGCGACCCGCAGACGATTGTAGCCGAGGCTCGCTCGCTCTTCGAGAACGGCTACCGCGAGGTTACGCTGCTCGGGCAGAATGTCAATTCCTACCGCTCGGGAGAGGTCGGTTTCCCTGAACTTATGGCCATGGTCGCCGAGATTTCGCCGCTGCTTCGCGTGCGCTTCTCGACCTCCCACCCGAAGGACATCAGCGACCGCCTGTTGGAGGTTATGGCGCGTTACGACAACATCTGCAAAGCTGTTCACCTGCCTGCGCAGTCAGGGTCGAACGAGGTTTTGAAGCGTATGAACCGCAAATACACGCGCGAGTGGTACTTGGAGCGCATCGCCGCCATTCGCCGCTATATGCCCGACTGCTCGATTACGACCGACCTCATCGCAGGCTTCTGTGGCGAAGCCGAGGAGGACCACCGTCAGACCCTCTCGCTCATTCGCGAGGTTGGCTACGACTCGGCATATATGTTCAAGTACTCCGAGCGTCCCAACACATTCTCGGCACGCCACTACGCGGACGATGTGCCGGAGGAGGAGAAGGGTCGCCGTTTGAGCGAAATCATCGCTCTGCAAGCGGAACTCTCCGCCCAAAGC
>JBNMLI010000138.1:0-4614 GCA_050874765.1 Alistipes sp. | reverse complement strand
AGGTGGCACATATCGTCGTGTCGGAAATCGGTTTGGGGCGCAATTCGACCGTCGCCTCGATACTGCACGATACCGTGCGGTTGGCAGCCAAGGCGGACGACGGCTCGCTCGCGCCGATGCTCGACGAGATAGGCGAGCGTTTTGGCAAGGAGGTGGTCGGCATAGTCGTAGGGCTGGCGAACATCTCGGAGTTGAAACTCAACATGCAGTCGGAGCAGGCTTCGAATTTCCGCGATATGATTGTCGCCTACTCTGCCGACCCGCGCGTGATACTGATAAAGCTTGCCGACCGATTGGAGGTGATGCGCTCGCTCGCGATGTTCCCGAGCAACAAGCGGCTCAAAAAGAGTTGGGAAAGTATGAACCTCTATGCACAGATTGCGCACAAGCTCGGTCTGTACAACATAAAGAGCGAGTTGGAGGATTTGGCGTTGAGCTGGCTCGAACCCGAGGATTATCGCGAGATAAGCACCAAATTGAAGGAGAGCGAGGCGGAGCGATTGAACTTCATCGCGGGCTTCGTCGAGCCAATCAAGAAGGGACTCAATGCCGCGGGCATACGCTACCACATAAAGAGCCGCACGAAGTCGATATACTCGATTTGGAACAAGATGCGCAAGCAGCACGTTCCGTTCGAGGGCGTTTACGACATATTCGCCATACGCATAATCATCGACTGTCCGAAGGAGCAGGAGAAGACGCAGTGCTGGACGGTCTATTCGATTGTCAGCGACATATACACGCCCAACACCGAGCGTATGCGCGACTGGATAACCATACCGAAGTCGAACGGCTACGAGTCGTTGCACACGACCGTATCGGCAGGTGGCGGACGGTGGGTCGAGATACAGATTCGCTCGGAGCGCATGGACGATGTGGCGGAACTTGGCATCGCGGCGCACTGGCGTTACAAGGGCGTCAATCAGGGTGCGCGGACGAGCGAGCAGTGGCTCTCGCGGTTGCGCGAATTGATGGAGGAGACGCACGACGACATAGCCGAGCGATTCGATGCCAAGCCCGCGTCGGACGAGATATTCGTATTCACGCCCAACGGCGACATACGCAAGTTGCCCGAGGGGGCAACGCTGCTTGACTTTGCATTCGACATACACACCTCGCTCGGCACGACCTGCTCGGGCGGTAAGGTGAACGGGCGTGCCGTGCCGATACGCGAGCCGCTGAAAAACGGCGATATTGTAGAGATATTCTCGCAAAAGAATCAGTCGCCGAAGGCGGATTGGCTCAACTTCGTCGTAACATCGAAGGCGCGCGGCAAAATCAAGGCATTCCTGCGCGAGGAACAGGCAAAAAATGCGAAAGTAGGGCGCGAAGAGTTGGAGCGCAAACTCAAAAACTGGAAGTTCCCGAAGAGCATCGACGAGGTGGTCGGCTATCTCTGCAAGTACTACAAGCAACGCACGGGAACGGCACTCTACGAGTTGATTGCGACCGAGAAGATAGACCTTTCGGTAGTGCGCGACCTGCTCGGCAAGTGGAT
The DNA here is from genome assembly GCA_050874765.1 of Alistipes sp. Taxonomy (GTDB): domain Bacteria; phylum Bacteroidota; class Bacteroidia; order Bacteroidales; family Rikenellaceae; genus Alistipes. The sequence goes on along the minus strand of JBNMLI010000138.1, from coordinate 3,116 downwards.
TTCGGGCGAAGCGGAGGAGGCTCGGCGAGCGTTGGAGGCGGAGCATCGCAAGGCGTTGAGTCCGACGAGTGCGCAACCGCCAAAGTCGCACGATGCGCTGGTGATAGACGAGAGCATAAACAACATCGTCTATAAGTTGGCAAAGTGTTGCAACCCAATCAAGGGCGACGACATATTCGGCTTCGTTACAATCAACTCGGGCATCACGATTCACCGCAAGGATTGCCCCAATGCCAAGCGTATGCGCGAGAACTATCCGTACCGCATAATGGAGGCACGTTGGCGCGAGAATGCCGACGGAGCGTTCCGTGCGACCATCGCGGTAACGATGCGCGATGCGGCGGGCATAGCCAATCAGATAACCGAAACCATCAGCCGCGATTTGAAACTCAACATTCGCTCGCTCAATATCTCCTCGCGCGGGGACGGGACTTGCGTCGGCACAATCAGTGTCGAGGTGCCGTCGGTCGGCGTGGTCGATTCGCTCATCTATGCCATACTGCGCATAAAGGGTGTGCAGAAGGCGTATCGCGTGAAGTAGGGCGCGGGCAAGGGGCGGAAAGCGGAGAGCGGTGCGGACGGGTCGAAAGGGCGGACGGTCGGCACGCCGAAAGAGTGGTCGCAAGAGTGGCAGGCGGGCGGGTCGGCAAAAAAATTGCAGAAAAAATTTAACCTTTTCTCGTTTCGCGACTCTATATTTACTACCTTTGCAGATAGTGAAGGGGTAATTAAAACGTTTTATAACGTAGGTTACACAATAAAAACACCGAAAACGACAAACTAAAATATACCTAAAACAATTATGAGAAAGTTTATAACTTTATGTATCGCCATCGTGCTGACTGCATCGGCAGCATTGGCGCAAAGCACTTTCCGCTCGAACCTGCCTGCGAAGGCTCGCAAGGGCGGTAACATCTACGGAACGGTAGAGGTTGCCGGCAAACCGCTCGCAGGAGTGGAGGTTTCGGACGGTATCGAGGTTACGACGACCGACAAGAAGGGTTGCTACTCGCTCGCTTCGGAAAAGAAGTTCGGCAACGTATTTATCTCGGTGCCTTCGGGTTACGAGATGGTGCCGGAGAAGGATATGGTACCGCCGTTCTGGGCAAATCTGACCGCGCCCGCAACGGAGGCGGAGCGACACGACTTCGCGCTGCGCAAGGTCGATAACACCAAGCACGCGATTATGGCGATTACGGACATTCACTTGGCGAATATGCTCGACGACGGCAAGCAGTTCCGCGAGGGCTTCATTCCGCGCCTGAAAGAGGAGATTGAGAAGTATCGCTCGCAGGGCATTCCTGTCTATACGATGTGCATGGGCGACAGCAGTTTCGACCTCTTCTGGTATGACTATCTCTACGACATCGGCTCGTTCCGCAAGACGCTGACCGACGTGGAGTATCCGACGCAGATTTACCACGTTACGGGTAATCACGACCACGACGGTGCTACGCCGTGCGACGAAAACACCGACTTCAACTCGGCAAAGAAATATCGCGCAGCGTTCGGTCCGTCGTACTACTCGTTCAACATCGGTGGCGTACACTACATCATGCTCGACAACATCGTCTATCGCAACGAGCCGTCGAAGCATCAGAAGCAGGGTCGCAACATTGTCGGCAAGCGCAACTACGACCACTACGTTACGGACGAGCAACTCGACTGGCTCAAAAAGGACCTCGCGCTCGTAGCCGACAAGGAGACACCGATTGTTGTCGGTATGCACTGCCCTGTATATCGTTACAAGAACCGTATGGGCGGCAAAATCGAAACTCTGTTCCGCACGCCTGAAAACAATCCGAACAAGGAGAAGGCCGACAAGTTGTCGGAGCTGTTCAAGGATTTCAAGACCGTGCATTTCGTTACGGGACACACGCACAAGAACCTGACCTGCTACGGTCGCGACGATGCCGAGAACTGGCCTATGATTGGCAACACCATCGACCACAACATCGCTGCCGTATGCGGCGCATGGTGGTACACGGGTGCGCACGGCGGTCTGAAACTCGGTCCCGACGGTGCGCCTGCGGGATTCGAGGTGTTCACGGTCGATGGACGGGACATCAAGTGGTATCTGACCTCGATTGACGACGGCTCGGACGTACAGTTCCGCGCATTCGACCTCAACTCGGTACGCGACTACTACAACAATTCGCAGGAGATGCGCGTGTTCCTCGACCACTTCGACAAGCGTTTCGACTATGGCAAGGTGGGCGACAACAAGGTGATGATTCACGTTTGGGCTTGGGAACCGACTTGGAAAATTTCGGTTAAGGAGAACGGCAAGGAGTTGGCTGTTACGCGCAAGAAGATGGAGAATCCGCAATATCTCATCTCATATGATATGTTGAAGGCGGTTTGGGACAGAGGTTTGGCGAACAAGAAGTTCAACCACAAAGATGTTACGCCGCACATGTTCCTCGTGCAGGCTTCGGCTCCCGACACGACGCTCGAAATCACCGTAACGGACACGTTCGGCAGAGAGTACAAGCAGACGATGGAGCGTCCGAAAGCATTCTCGAAAACAATGCGCTAAACACGGCGCAGACACCGCTTGGGCGGCAAAGGGCAGGTATTTGTCTTTTGCCGCTCTTTTTGTGTTGCCGAGGGCGTTTTTTTGCGGTTCTTTAAGCCCGTCTGTGCGGAAAAATTGTTATATTTGTGAGATAAAACCAACCGAAAACTCGAAAAATGGAAAAATCATACGTCATAGGGCTGGATTACGGCTCGGACTCGGTACGCGCCACGCTGGTCGATGCGCTCACGGGTGAGCAGGCGGCAGAGGCTGTACACGCCTACACCCGCTGGGCAAAGGGGCTTTACTGCGATGCGGCAGCCAACCGTTTCCGTCAGCACCCGCTCGACTACTTGGAGGGATTGGAGGCTGTAATCGCGGGCGTATTAAATCAGCGACGCGACCTTGCGCCATACGTTCGTGCCATTGCGGTCGATACCACGGCAAGCACGCCGTGTCTGGCAGACGAGCATCTGATGCCGTTGGCGTTGCAGGAGAAATACAAGGACAACCCCGATGCGATGTTCGTCCTGTGGAAGGACCACACGGGCGAGCAGGAGGCGGAGGAGATTAACCGCGCCTGCAAGCAGAGCGAGGT
>JBNMLI010000137.1:0-4639 GCA_050874765.1 Alistipes sp. | reverse complement strand
GTTGCATTGAGCGTGAACATCAGGTCGAATACCTGCTCGTTCACCACTTCGGGACGGCAGTTCGGCTTATCTACCTTGTTGATTACGACAATCGGTTTCTTGCCCAACGCCAACGCCTTCTGCAATACGAATCGAGTCTGCGGCATCGTACCCTCGAAGGCATCGACCAACAGCAACACGCCGTCGCACATATTCAGCACGCGCTCTACCTCGCCACCGAAGTCGGCGTGGCCCGGAGTGTCGATAATGTTGATTTTGTAGTCCTTGTATATTACCGAAACGTTCTTCGAGAGAATCGTGATGCCTCGCTCGCGTTCGAGGTCGTTGTTGTCGAGAATCAAATCACCGTTGTTTTTTGCCGAATTTTCACGGAGCAGGTGTCCCGCCATAATCATCTTGTCCACGAGTGTCGTCTTGCCATGGTCCACATGGGCGATGATTGCGATGTTGCGTAATTTTTGCATACAGATATGTAAATTATTGCGCAAAGGTAACAATTAGTTTTCAAAAATGTTCTATTTTTGCTCAACTATCATAAACGCATTTTTTCGACAACGCAACAATGGAGGAAACCATCGCCATAACTCGCGACAGCGCGGTCTGCTTCGGCAGGGTGCAAAACCTTCTGCCACACCTTGTTGCCTCGCGCCGCACCATCGCCGTTTCGGACGATAATGTCGCCCGCGCGTGTCCGACTTTGGTCGATGCTCTCGAACACGTTGTCATACCCGCGGGCGAACAGTCAAAAACCCTTGCTACCGCTGCGCAACTCTACCGCGCCTTCTTGGAGCGCGGCATCGACCGCGACAGCCTCGTGCTCGGCATAGGCGGCGGCGTGGTTACCGACATCGCGGGCTTCGTCGCCTCGACATATATGCGCGGCATCTCATTCGGCTTTGTACCAACCACTTTGCTCGGCATGGTCGATGCCTCAATCGGTGGTAAAAACGGGGTCGATTTCGACGGCTACAAGAACATCGTCGGCACATTCTCCCAACCGCGTTTTGTGGTCTGCGACACCGAGTTGCTCGCCACACTCCCCGACCGCGAATTCCGTGCGGGCTTGGCAGAAATCATCAAGGCGGCCATCATCGCCGATGCCGACCTCTTCGCTGCGCTCGAACGCACCACCTTCGAGCAACTTCGCACCGACACCACCCTGCTCGACAGCATTGTCGCCGCCGCAATCCGCGTCAAGGCAGGCATTGTCGCAGCCGACGAACGCGAATCGGGCTTGCGCCGCTGCCTCAACCTCGGCCATACGCTTGCCCACGCCATCGAGAAGGTCGCCCCGCACATCAACCATGGCGAGGCAGTCGCCATAGGCCTGCACCACACCGCAAAGGCGGCTCTGCACCACGGTCTGCTCGACGCACCAAGCGCGAAACGCATCTTCGCACTGCTCGACCGCTACGACTTCCGCACCGCCATGCCCGCACCGATTTCGGCACTTACGGAGGCAATGGCTCACGACAAAAAACGCTCGGGCGACAGCCTGCACATTATCGTGCCTACCGCCATAGGCGATGTGCGCGACTGCCGAATGACGCTCGACGAAACACGCAAACTTTTTGAAGAGATATGAGAGATATTAAAGGACTGATTTTCGATATGGACGGCACGCTTATCGAAAATATGGCATACCACGTCGCCGCCTTCGATGAGCAAGCCCGCCGCCACGGCTACAAGTTCCTGCGCCCCGTCGATTCGCGCTACTACGGCTGGAACAACCTCGACATCTACCCCGAGATTGTCCCTGCCGACGACCTCGCACGCCTCGGCATCGATTTCCTGTCGAAGGAGAAAGAGGTCATCTACCGCGAACTCTACGCAGGCCACGTTACGCTCACCGCGGGTCTGGACGCTCTGCTTGCCTACGCACGAAAGCATGGCGTAAAGTGCGCCATCGGCTCGGCAGGTCCGCGCATCAATGTCGAATTCATCATGCGCGAAGCGAAACTCAACGACCGCATGGACGCATACGTCTGCCTCGACGATGTTACGCGCTGCAAGCCCGACCCCGAGATTTTCCTGACGGCGTGCCAACGCCTGCACCTCGACCCTGCCGAGTGCGTCGTTTTCGAGGACGGTATCCCCGGCATCGAAGCCGCCTGCGCCGCAGGTTGCGCAGCGGTCGGTGTTGCCACCACCATGCCCGCCCAATCGCTCACCGATGCAGGTGCCGATTTGGTCGTGCGCGACTTCACGGGTATGACCATTGCCTCGCTCTCCGAGCAGTTGTAGAGCGACGCTTCTGCACCATAAAACAGCAAATCGGCACGAACTTTTTCGTTCGTGCCGATTTCTTTTCCGACAGCATCGCACCCGCTCCGACAGAATCGCCCCGCCCCTGCCGACTAAAACAGTTCCGCCTCCGCACTCGGCGCAGTCAGACCCAAGTGTTTGTATGCCAATTCGGTGGCTTCGCGTCCGCGCGGTGTACGCTTCAAGAATCCCTCCTTTATCAGGAACGGCTCATAGACCTCCTCGATTGTCCCCGCCTCCTCGCTGACGGCAGTGGCTATGGTGTTCAACCCGACAGGTCCGCCGTTGAACTTCTCGATTATGGTCGATAGTATCTTGTTGTCCATCTGGTCCAATCCGCGCGAATCGATGTTCAGTGCTTCGAGCGCGATGCGCGTTATGGCAAGGTCGATATGCCCCTCGCCGCTCACCATCGCAAAGTCGCGCACACGGCGCAACAGCGCGTTGGCAATTCGCGGAGTTCCGCGCGAGCGCAGAGCCACCTCCGTCGCCGCATCGTCGTCTATCGATATGCCGAGTATCGCCGCCGAACGCTTCACGATGCGGTTCAGTACGGGCGTGTCGTAGTACTCCAAGTGGCACTGTATGCCGAAACGCGCACGCAGAGGCGAGGTCAGCAGACCGCTCCGCGTGGTCGCGCCGATGAGGGTGAACGGAGCAAGTTCAATCTGAATCGAACGCGCCGACGGACCCTTGTCGAGTACAATATCTATTTTGAAATCCTCCATCGCCGAATAGAGATACTCCTCGACAATCGGACTCAAACGGTGAATCTCGTCGATGAACAGCACATCGCCCGCCGACATATTCGTCAGCAGACCCGCCAAATCACCGGGTTTGTCCAGCACGGGGCCCGATGTTACTTTGAGTTGCGCCCCCATCTCGTTCGCTATGATGTTCGCCAGCGTGGTCTTGCCCAACCCCGGAGGACCGTGCAACAGGACGTGGTCGAGCGAGTCGCCACGCATAAGTGCCGCCTTGATGAATACGCGCAGGTTATCGACAATTTTATCCTGCCCCGAGAAACTTGCAAGTTCCTGCGGGCGAATGCGGTTCTCGAACTCGCTGTCGCTACCGTTGCGTTTCGTATCTCTGATTTCGGTCATAATGAATCGAATTGTATATGCAAAGATATGGAAATTTGTATAAAGTATTGCAAATCGTGATACGATGCAGTAAAAAATCCTTATATTTGTCCGCGCTGGAAATGCGCCGACCGCCTTCGGCAAACTTTGGGTATGATTTATGCAAGCCTTTGACTTTAAGTGACTCCGACGGGATTCGAACCCATATCGTAAGAACCGGAATCTTAAATTCTATCCATTGAACTACGGAGCCAAGCGGGTGCAAAGATGCAAAAAAAATGTTATTATGACAAATATAAACAACCCTAATTGGGAAAGAATGTGGCAGGTTATCGAATTGTCGGGTATGACAATCAACGCCTTTGCCCGCCACATAGGGCTTACGCGCAGCGAAACGCTCTACCAAATCAAGAACGGCAAAAACGGTATTTCGCGCAACGTTGCCGAGTGCGTGGTGGCACGCTATCCGCAAATCAGCATGCCGTGGTTGCTGACGGGCTACGGCGCGATGTATGTCGGCGACGACAACTGCGCGATGCAGATTCCGTTCTACCGTTGCGATGTGCGCGAGTTGCGCGACATTCGCAATCTCAAAGCCGAATCGTATATGTTCCTGCCCCAAATCAAGTCGGCGGATTTCGCCCTCTGCTATGCGGGCGACGATATGGAGCCGTCCGTAGCCAACGGCGCGGTGCTGATTTTGAAGGAAATCGACCCCGAATCGATTATTTTGGGCGAGGAATATGTGATAATCGGCAAAAAGTTGATAACTTTGCGTAAAGTGCGTGCAGGTTCCGATGAGGCGACATTGCGATTGGAGGCTGCCCGCCGCGAGCAGTACGACGATATGACCATTCGCCGTGCCGACATCGAAAAGGTTTACGCCATTAGAGGAAAATTAACAATAAAGAACTGATATGAAACCAATCAAGACAAAAGAGAGCGCGTCGTGGATTATCGGCGCGTTTGCCGGTGCGTGTATGCTGGTCGTAACTCTTCTGCTCCAATCCGCATGGTGGATTGTGCTGACTGCCGTTGTGCTGACCTTCGTGTTGGTGTCGCTGTTGTCGCTGCGACTGATGAAGAGCTATGTGGCATACAAGCTCAAACCGATATATTCGGTTGTCCTTTCGCGCGATGTCCACACGGGCGAAATTCTCGGCGAACTCAAAGACAAGCGTGTCGAAAATCTCTCCGAGGATTTGAACGCTTGGGCTAACGACAACGACAAGGAGATAGCGCGCCTGAAAGAGGCGGAGAAGTTCCGCAAGCAATATCTGGGCAACGTC
>JBNMLI010000136.1:0-4661 GCA_050874765.1 Alistipes sp. | reverse complement strand
GCCGAAGCGGTATCGAATCGGCGCATATTTGCCGTGTTCACACTCGGGCGCGAGGATTGCTGTACGGGTTGCGACGGCGCGGGTCTGCCACCACCGAAGCCGCTGCCAAAGCCACCGCCGAAACCTCCGTTGCCGAAGCCTCCGCCACGGCTCTGTCCGCCACCTCCGAAATCGCGGCCGCGCTCTTGTCCGCCATTGCTAAAACGATTGTTGCTCTGTCGGTTACCGCCGAAGCGGTTGTCGCCTTGCGGGCGGCGGTTGTCCTCTTTCGACTGTTGCGCATAGCGGTAGTCGTATTGGCGGCGCATACGGTCGAGTGCCGAATCGCCATCGTCGTCGAATTCGGCAACGCCCGCACGCGGCTTCTTGATGTCGAAATCGGCATCGACATAGCGGCTGTCAATCTCCGAGAGGAATCGGCTCGGCGAGGTGAACTCGGTATTGCCCCACTTGAAGCGCATCTCGGCACACGAAAGCGTGGCGGCGCACTTGGCTCGCGTCAGCGCGACATAGAACAGGCGACGCTCCTCCTCCAAGCCCTCGATGGTCTCCTTGGCGCGTTGCGACGGGAAGAGGTTTTCCTCGCAACCTACTATATATACATATTTGTACTCCAAACCCTTTGCGGAGTGAACGGTCATCAGCGTAACTTTGTTGCGGTTCTCCGCCTCGTCCTCGTTATCCATATCGGTCATCAGCGCGACACCCTGCAACCACTCCTCGACGGTTGCGCGCTCGAACTCCTCGCGCTCGCCCGCACGGATTTCGGCGGCTATGCGCTCCGAAAAGTCCTTCATCGAGTTGAGCAACTCCTCGATATTATCGACTGCCGATGTCGCCTCGGGCGTATTCTGCATACGATAGGAAGCGAGCAGGCCCGACTGCCCCGCCACCTCCATACCGAAGTCGTAGAGTTCCTTCTGCTCGCGCAACAGAGCAAGCGAGCGTATCATGGCGACAAACTCGGTTACCTTGCGTATGATTGTGCGCTCGACGGCATCGCGCGGCGGTTCGCCGACAAGCGTATCGACAGCCTCCCACATTGACACACCGCGTCCTGCGGCGATTTGCGCAATGCGCGCGACGGTCGTATCGCCGATGCCTCGTGCCGGTGTGTTGATGATACGACGGAACGCCTCGTCGTCGCGCGGATTGACCACCAAGCGTATGTAGGCGAGCATATCCTTCACCTCCTTGTGGTCGTAGAAGGAGTTGCCCTTATATATTTTATAAGGTATGCCCTTGCGGCGCAGTGCCTCCTCCAACACGAGCGACTGGTTGTTGGTGCGGTAGAGGATTGCCGCATCGCTCCACTCCGCCCCCTCGTCGCGCACCTTGTCGCGCAGGTCGCCGACGACCATATCAGCCTCCTCGCGGTCGGTGTAGGCCTTCATTATGTGGATTCGCTCGCCACGCTCGCCCTCCGAGAAGCAACGTTTTTTCATCTGCTTCGAGTTGTGTTCGATAATCGAGTTGGCGGCATCGACGATGGTCTGTGTCGAGCGGTAGTTCTGTTCGAGTTTGAAGACTTGGGCATCGGGATAGTCGCGCTGGAACGAGAGTATGTTTTCGATTTTCGCACCGCGGAACGAGTAGATGCTCTGGGCATCGTCGCCCACCACGCACACCTTCGCGCCGCGTTGCGACAGGCGGCGAATGATTATATACTGTGCGTAGTTGGTATCCTGATACTCATCGACCAAGATATATTGGAACTGTCGTTGGTATTTTTCCAACACATCGGGGCAGTCGCGCAACAAGATGTTGGTCTGCAACAGCAAATCGTCGAAATCCATCGCCCCGTTCTGCTTGCAGCGGCGGCAATACTCGACATAGATTTCGCCGAACTCGGGGATTTGCGCCCGCCTGTCCTCAGTCGCATAGACCGAATTGGCGACATACGCACCCGGTGTGATGAGCCCGTTTTTGGCAATCGAGATGCGCGAGGCGATGGTGTTGGGTTTATATTTGTCGTCGTTCAGACCGCGCTCCTTGACTATTGTCTTGATGAGCGACTTGGCATCGTTGCTGTCGTAAATCGTGTAGTTGGCAGGGAAGCCGATATGCTCCGCCTCGTTGCGCAAGATGCGTGCGAAAATCGAGTGGAACGTACCCATAAATATGTAGCGGCTTTTGCTGCCGACGATGGTGCCGATACGCTCGCGCATCTCGTTCGCCGCCTTGTTGGTGAAGGTCAGCGCGATGATGCGCGACGGCTCGACGCCCTGCTCTATCATATAGGCGATGCGCGATGTAAGCACGCGCGTTTTGCCCGAACCCGCACCCGCAATGATGAGCGAGTCGGAGTCGTATGCCATAACCGCCGCACGTTGAGCGGGATTGAGAGAGTCGAGTATCTTCGATGCCATAATTTTATTATCTGTTTGGAAGGACAAAATTAGAAAATTCCTCACGAAATTCCTTATATTTGCAACCTAATCGCAACACAAAAATGGATATAGCACAAGCCAAACGCAAAGAGAACATTGCCGAATACATTTTATATCTTTGGCAGATAGAGGATTTGTTACGCGCGCTGCAATTCAGTCCCGAGGCGGTATATTCGCAGTTGGTCGCTCCTCGTCATCTCGCACCCGAGCAGGGGCAGGTATTCCTGCTCTGGTACATGGACATTGCCAACCTCCTGCGCGAGGAGGGCAAGGAGCAGAGCGGGCATCTTGACCACACGCTGCACCTTATAGCCGATATGCACAACCTCCACCTCCAACTGATGGAGTTGCCCGTCGGCAAGGAGTATCGCCAAAAGTATGCCCACCTTGCGCCCTACCTGCCCACACTGCGGGCAATCGTCGGCAAGGACGACGTGAGCGACACCGAACTCTGCTTCCGCGCACTCTATGCCGCCATGCTCTACCGTATCAAGGGCAGCGGCGAAAAGGCTGTGGCAGACACCATCGAATACGTCTCGCCCGTCATCGCCGAATTGAGCGCGATGTACCGCAAAGTCGAGCGTGGCGAGGTCGATTTGTTCAAAAACGACTAAAATTTCGGCAAATACTTTGTAAAATTAAAAAATCGTTATACCTTTGCACTCCGCATAATACCCAGTCCACAGGGCTTATGCAGTGGTAAGGGAATTGTAAAAACAATAAAAACGAGATAGTTATGGCAATGAAGAGAACATTCCAGCCATCGCGCCGTAAGAGAATCAACAAGCACGGATTCCGCGCAAGAATGGCTACCGCCAATGGCCGCAAGGTGTTGGCTGCACGTCGCGCAAAGGGTCGCAAGAAGCTGACCGTATCTGACGAGGCTACGTTCAAGTACGCATAGTCGGTCGCGCACGAAGGGCAGAGGGGCAGACAGAAGAGGCTCGCAAAACGAGCATAGTGGCAGAAGCACAGTAGCAAAGCTGACGAACAGAGGCATAGCCGAACGAAAGCAGACCACAAGCAAGCAAAGCGACCCCGCAATAAAGTATTAAGTCGGCGCGACAACCGCAAGCACAATCCTGCGACACGCCAATTTATAAAGTACCTGCTCCAATTTTTTATAGTGTTATCTATAAACACACAGGGCAAACAGTCGTTGCTGTTTGCCCTGTGTGTTTTTCGTATGAGTATGCCCGACCCCTGCATAGCACTTGCCACCCCGCCGTATCGGGCTATAAGCAGTAACCGCACCACCGAGCCACAGACATAAAATAAGAGAGCGGCCTCTCGACCGCTCTCTCCCCACAAATTAACCCTCAATTATGCTCCCTCCGAAAGACTTCACCCAGATAAACATCAAGATAGAGTAAATCTGCTTCGCCACAAAAGACCTGTGACAGTAGAAGGTCTTCATCGGAAACATGCTGTTGACTTGGCTTGTCAATATCTTTCATAAGCGACTTCCGCTAAATCTTCGTTAAATTCGACTATATAACGGACGCCTCGTCTTCTTTATTGTACAGAATCAACACAAAATCAAATTTTTTTCGTGTATCATCTTTCGCAAGTTTATCAGAGCGTAGCGCATTCTGCCAAGTGCGGTGTTGATGCTCACATTTGTTTGCTCCGCTATCTCCTTAAAACTCAACCCCGAAAAGTATCTCAACATCACCACCTCGCGCTGTTCGGCTGGCAGCAGTTCGACCAACGAGCGTATATCCTGCTCAATCTGCTCGGATACCATTCGGTCTTCGACCGTGCGCTCTGCAAAGCGGAGCGTTCCGAGAACGTTGTAGCCTGCGTTCGACTCGTTCACCTGCCGATTCTGCTTCTGGGCGCGGAAGTAATCAATCACTTGGTTGTGCGCTATGCGCAGAATCCACGAAAGAAACTTGCCGTTGTCCGCATATCTGCCTTCGTCAATCACCCGCACTGCCTTTATGAAAGTCTCTTGAAAAATATCTTCGGCTATGTCGCCGTCCTTGACCATCATTCTGATGTAGTCGCGAACCCGGCGGCTGTGTCGTTCAATAAGACTCGAAATGGCACTCTTATCACCTTCCAGATAACTCGCGAGCAACACTTGGTCGCTCACTACCTGTGCGTTCATACTCTTGTCCTTTCTTTAATGGTTCAGAGTAAAGGTGTTTCTTATAGGCAAATCGGTTTGGTTAAACTTACTTTTCGTTTCAAGCATTACCACCTTCGGTAACCTTTCCGTAGGCAAAGATAAGGCAACTTTTTCAATCCGCCAAATAGTTGTTGCCT
>JBNMLI010000135.1:0-4688 GCA_050874765.1 Alistipes sp. | reverse complement strand
CGGGTGTGGAGGTGGCTCCGCAGACGCCGACGCTGCGGGCATCGGCGAACCACTCGGCGCGGAGTTCGGCAGGCTCCTCGATGTTGTGGCTGTGCGGGTTGGTCGAGCGGCAGATGTCGAACAGCACCCGCCCGTTGCTCGATTTGCGTCCGCAGACGAAGACCACCACATCGAATTGCGCGGCAAAGACTCGCAGATGCTCCTCGCGCGATGAGACGCGGCGGCAGATGGTGTCGTCTGCCGTGAGCATAGCCGCATCGGGCAGGAGGTTGCGCATCTTGTCGCAAAGCGCGTTGAACAGAGCGATGCTCTGCGTGGTCTGCGAAAGGAAATATATCGGGCGCGAGAAATCGATTTGCGCCAAGTCCGCCTCGCCCTCGATGACGATGGTCGGCTCGGCAACCTGACCCGTAAGCCCGACGACCTCGGCATGACCGCGCTTGCCCAGAATCACGACCTGACCGCCTGCGGCACGCATTGCCTCGTGGGCACGGACGACCTTTTTCTGCAAAGCCGCCACGACGGGGCAGGTGGCATCGATGATGGTTACACCGCACTTGCGGGCAAGGGCGTAGGTCGATGGCGGCTCGCCGTGGGCGCGAATGAGCAGGCGGCACTCCGGGTCGAGCGACGCGATTTGCTCGTGCGTTACGGTGCGCAGACCCAACGCTTCGAGGCGTTGCACCTCCATGCGGTTATGCACCACATCGCCCAGCGAGCAGACCCTGCCTTCGCGCAGGGCGTTCTCCGCCTCGGTAATCGCGCGAACGACACCGAAGCAAAAGCCCGAAAGATTGTCTATCTCGATTTTCATAAGGAACGACTTTACCCCCCCCCTAACTGTAAGATACAAAACACCCGTTTTGTCGGCGAGTGCGGGCGACTAACGGCGTGTCGCCAACTCTGCCTGCACGCGCTCGAATTCGCGGTCGAACCACTCCATCTGCTCGGCGATGGTCATGTGGCTGTTGTCGAGAACGATGGCATCGTCCGCCTTGCGCAGCGGCGAGATGGCACGGGTCATATCGGCATTGTCGCGCGAGATGACGTTTGCCAAAACCTCGTCGAACGAAACGCTATCGCCCTTCGCCTGCAACTCGGCATAGCGACGCTCGGCACGCACGCTCGGGTCGGCAGTCATATAGATTTTGAGTTCGGCATCGGGGAATACGACCGTGCCGATATCGCGACCGTCCATGACGATGCCGCGATGTTCGCCCATCTGCTGTTGCATGGCGACGAGTTTCTTGCGCACCTCGCCGATGGAGCTTACCGCGCTCACGCAGTTGCTGATTTCGATGGTGCGTATGCGCCCTTCGACCAGTGTGCCGTTCACATAAATGTCGCTCGCACCGCGTTGCGGGTTGAAGCGGAAGGTGATTTCGATTTCCGACAGCAGAGCCTTGATGCGCTCCTCGTCGACGATGCCCGAAGCGATTGCGCCGTGGTCGAGTGCGTAGAGCGTTACGGCGCGGTACATTGCACCCGTGTCGATGAATATGTAGCCCAAGCGGGCGGCGATTTGCTTGGCAAATGTGCTTTTGCCGCACGACGAGAAACCGTCGATGGCGATGACTATCTTCGTGTTATGTTTAGTGCAGGATTCCATTTGGTGTGAATGTGTAAAAAATAGAGAGAATGGTATAGACGCCGAGCAAACCTACGATGATGCCCGCAACGTGGTTTATCGTAAGCATGTGGCGAGGACGGAAACGACGGCGGAAGAGGCTGATGAGCGAGGTGAGCGTAAACCACCACAGCAACGCTCCGCAGAAGAATCCGCCGATGATAATCGTACTTTGCAACAGGGAGGCGATGTCGGTATTTTCGCCTGCCGTGCCTATGCCGAACATGGCGAAGAAGGCGAGAATGTAGGGGATTACGACCACGAAATTGGCGATGGTGAAGCCGAACATCGAGGCGAAATCCTGCCACATGGAGGTTTTGCCGGCGCGGTTGCGACGAATCTGCGGTACGGGATTTTGGAAGAAGATATAGACTCCCACGATAACCACGAAAACACCGCCGACAATGCGCAGAATAAAGCTGTATTGCTCGATTTGCGTCTGCAACATCGAGTAGAAGAAGAAGGCGATGATTGCCATAAGCGTATCGGCACACGCCACACCTGCGCCCGACATTATGCCCGAGCGACGGCTCTTGCTCAATGTGCGCTGAATGCAGAGTACCGCCACAGGTCCCACGGTTATGGAAGCGGCAAGCCCTACGGCAAGTCCGCGCAACATAATCTCTATGATTGTAAGCAACATAATCTGTTTCGGTCGGTTATCGCAACGACTTTCGCTTGCGGTATTTTCAAAATTTGGTACAAAGTTAGGAAAATTTCCGTCGTTGCCGTGCAGTTGTGCATATTTTTTGTACAAGTGGCAATATAAATTTTGCGCGGGCGTTATCTTGTTATAAGATAGGGAATATGGGCATAGAAAATACTTTTAGAGTCGGTGGGGCGGCGCGAAAATTGTAGGCCGTATTTGTCGAACAGTCAAAGAGTTTTCTTATATTTGCACCACGCAACCGTCGCCGTGGGGCGGCACGAACTGTTAAAACGATAATAATTATGACAGAGAATACGCAAATGGGTATGGATATCGAATTAGATGGCGATGTGGCACAGGGCAACTACTCCAATCTGGCTATCATTTCGCACTCGACATCGGAATTTATTTTGGATTTTGCCGCCATATTGCCCGGTATGCCGAAAGCAAAGGTCAAAAGTCGCATAATCCTTACGCCCGAACACGCCAAGCGTTTGCTGTTGTCGTTGCAGGAGAACATACAACGCTACGAGAGCAACATCGGCAAAATAGAGATTCCTGCGCACTCGATTCAGGGTACGGGTGGCAAGATGGCTTAAAGCGGGACGGACGGCGTATAAAGAGACGTTGCAGTCGGGGCATTTTCATTGCGAAAATGTCCCGACTGCTTGTGTTTGGGGCGAGGCTTACTTCGCGGCGACGGCCTTGCGGAGGGCATCGGCGAAATCGGGCTGTGCGGTGAGTATGGGTTCGCATCGCAACCACAGCTCGCGCGCTGCGGCTTGTGGCGAAGGTCGCTCGGAGGAGATGTCGCGCAGGTACTTTTCGTCGGTCGGGTGTTGCGCGGCGAGCAACTCGTCGGCAAAGGCGCGGTGATGGCGCAGGCGGTCGGCTGTCGCGCTGTCGATTGCACCATCGCGGCGGAACGACAACCACGCTTGCAGGAGTGCTTTGAGCGGCGACTTGTCGTCGATGTCCATCATCACCTCCGCCAAACAATCGGTATCGCCCAAAGCGACATAGCACAGAGCGAGCAGGGGAGTAGTTTCAAAGTGGTCCTCGGCATCGCAGTCCAACAGCAACTCCGCCTGCGCGGCTGCCATCTCGGCATCGCCTGCAAGGAGGTTGTCGATAGCCGAGTCGTGGATAATCTCCATCGCTGCCTGCGTGTTGGGGTGCGAATAGTCGAGTTCGACCGCTTCGTCGTTGGGCAGGGCGGCGTAGATTGCCTGAAAAGCGAGGAAGCGTTCGTTGCATGCACGCTCGATGTCGCCCTGTTGCTCGGCTTCGCGCGAGCGGGCAAGACGGCGGGTGAGGTTGCCTTCGTCGCCCGAGCCGACGAGCATAAATGTTTGGTTGTCGGTCGGAGTGAGGCGTAATGCGCGGTGTGTCATAATTGTTCTATAATCTTATATGTGGTTTGCAGAATCGCTTTGCCCGTGCGCTGTTGTGCGGCAGTGCTGTCGGGCGAGATGACCCGCGCCGAGGTGCAGTCGTAAACCGTTGCGCGGTCGGCATCGACCACGCCGAAGCCGTTGTTGAATGTGTAGTAGCCCAAGCGCGGCGGAACCGTGCCGAAGATGTTGCGGCTGAACGGGAAATCGTCGTGCGCAATGCCCATCTGCGCAAGCAGTGTGGCCGCCAAATCCATCTGCGAGGCGTATGTCGCCACCTCGCGCGGAGAGGTGATTGCTCCGCCTGTCCAGAGCATATGTATGCGGTGGCGCGCAACGGCACTGCCCGCGATGCCGTAAGGGTAGGAATAGGCGTGGTCGGCGACGACTATTACGAGCGTATTGTCCCAATCGGGCGAGTTGTGCAGCGTGTCGATAACTCGGGCTATGCACTCGTCGGCAAA
Source organism: Alistipes sp. (assembly GCA_050874765.1). Taxonomy (GTDB): domain Bacteria; phylum Bacteroidota; class Bacteroidia; order Bacteroidales; family Rikenellaceae; genus Alistipes. Next base: position 554 of record JBNMLI010000135.1, on the reverse strand, counting down.
TGCCATCGAGTTGAGCATCGGGTCGTCGAAACGGCGCGTCGGGACATCGAACGGCTCGTGGCTCGACAGCGTCAGCCACGTTGCGAAAAACGGTTTTCCGACGGTGCGGACTCGGTCGATATGTTGCAGAAAGACCTCTGCCATAACATCGTCGGCATAGCCCCACTTGGCGGTCGGCGCGTCGATGTGCAGATCGTACTGTCCGACGATGCTCTCGAAGCCCGTGCCGTAGAGGTAGGAGGCCGTGTTGGTGAAGTCGGGGTCGCCGCCATAGACGAAACTCGTGGCGTAGCCTTCGCGTTGCAGCGAGCGGGCAATCGAGGCGAGCCGTCGGCTCTTGGCGGGATTCTTCATCACCGACGAGCGCGTTTGGGCAGGGAATCCGCTCAATACGGCAACCATTCCGCGGTCGGTGCGGAACGAATTGGCGTAGAGATTGTCGAAATAGATGCCCTCGTGGCGCAGTCGTTGGAAAGCAGGTGCAACAGCCTTGCCGTCGATTACTTCATCGACGGTCGAACGACCGAAACTCTCGGCGAGAATCAGCACCACAT
>JBNMLI010000134.1:0-4693 GCA_050874765.1 Alistipes sp. | reverse complement strand
TTTATATAGGAGGTACGACAATACCTTCAACACAACCATCTGCTCCTCGCCGAACGAATAGACCACGCGTTTCTTGCCTGTGCCCTGCTTGTTGATTACGATTTTGCGCGGCGTGCCGAGCGAGTCGCCGTCGATTATGCGCAACACCTCGCCGAGGTACTGCTTGTTCTCGACGAATGAATCGGCAGCGTCGAATTCGCGCCAATTCAATCGCCCCTTTTCCAACCTATGGGCAAGAAACGCCTCCCAAACCTGTTGGGAGGCAAGCTGTTCGATTATGCTGTCCATTTACGGTGCCGAAAAAAGAGGAGAAAGGAAGAGAAATTTGAATCGGAGAGACTTCTCCGATTAATAGATGGTACATCATTCAACCGCCTGCAAGGTTTCCTGCGAACGATGCTGCATCTGCCACAGGCGCGACCGCTGGTCGCATCTCCCTTTCCCCTTAAATGCTATTGAAGGAACTTGCCGATTCGCCAAACAACATACGCAACCTCGTTTGGCATGTGCGTGTAGAAGTTGATGTATGGGAGGTTCAACTTCTTGGCATACATACGGGCAATCAGGAACTTAACCTTCTGCGAATGGCTCCTCTCCGCGCCCAGCATCACCACGCCCTTCGCCTCGCCGTTTTGGTAGAGTACAAATGTGTATGGCTGACCCCATTCCGCCTTATAGGCTTGGTAGGGGCGGGTCTTGTAGAGTTGGAACGAATCGTTCGCATCGCCCACCAATTCGGTTACGGCAACATTCTCCTTTGCGCTATATTGCGGAAACTCCGTCGCGATAATCTCGCGGAAATACTCCACTATCTGTGCAGGCGTAAGCCCCTCTATCGACTTGACCCTATGCTCGGCGCGGAGCGTAACTTCTGCCGCGTAGTCGATTGGCTTGTATGGTTGCTTTGGCTCGGTGGTTTGCTGCTCGCTCTCTCCGCCGAAAAAGAGTTGTTTAAGGATTTTTAACATAAAATGTGAGTTGTTTTTCGATTCGGTTTGCAAAAGTAGTCAAATTTTCCGAATTTGCAAATAAAATCCCACTTATTTTACTGATAATCCCTACTTTACGCGTACCTTCGCCATGCTCTTGCGGCTCTTCTCCGCCTTGAATCCCATGACGTGGCTCTCGATGGAGGCATCGATGCTGCTCGACAGCAGCGACGGGTCGTGCGCCGCTACTGCCTGCACGAAGTCGCGCGCCAAGGCGAAATCGCCTCCGCCATGCCCCGCACCGCGATATTCGGCAACCTCCGCCACCTTCTTGTCCCACACGCGCTTACGTCCTGTGCGGAAGTCGTAAACCGTGAACTTCTTCATATCGCCCTCGATAAATCCGCGCGTACCCATAATGCGCGTGCGGCGACCGCCCCACGGAGTGAATGCGTCCATGGTGAACGAAGCCGTGATTCCATCATCGAAGAGCATATTCGCAATATAGTGGTCGCACTGGTCGTTGTCGCAGTGGAATACGCACCGTCCGTAGCCCGTCGTGCGCAACTTCTCCATAATCGCCGCCTCGTCCTTGTTGTCCGCAAGGTCGAATACGCGCAGGTGGCGTTTGCGGCGCACATAGATGTCTATGGCAGAGTACGGGCAGACGCTTTCGTGCGGGCAACCGTCTGTGCATCGCATAGTTGCACCCGCAGGAGCATTCTCTGCGCGGAACAGCGTGAGCGAGCCGTCGGCAGATATGGTGCGGCACGGCTTATCGACTATCCAGCGGATAATATCGAGGTCGTGGCACGATTTGGCAAGGATTATCGGTGTGGTTTTGCGCGAGTCGCGCCAGTTGCCGCGCACATACGAGTGCGCCATGTGGGCATACTGTATAGGCTCCATGTGCTGAATGCTGACGATGTCGCCTATCGTGCCGTCTTTCACCACTTTACGCAACGCCTCGAAGTAGGGCGCGTAGCGCAAAACGTGGCACACGGCGACTATGCGGTCGTACTTTTTTGCTTGCGCAAGTATCGCTTTGCACTCCTTTTCTGTCTGTGCCACAGGCTTTTCGAGCAATACGTCGTAGCCCATGGCGAGTGCGGTCATACACGGCTCGTAGTGCAGGAAATCGGGCGTCGCGATGACGACCGCATCGGCGAATTTCGGACGGGCGAAGACCTCGTGGAAATCGCCGAAACAGTTCTCTTTCTGTATGTTATAGCGTTTGGCAACTCGGTTGCGGCGCAACGCATTGGTGTCGGAAACACCGACAACCTGCATCGCCTCGGGAAATTTCGAGGCGTAGCGTGCATAGGTCTGTCCACGGCTGCCGGCACCGATGACGATGACCGACACGGGGTGTAAAACGTTGGCTTTGAGTGGCTTGACGGCAATGTCTATGCTCTCCGTGTCGTCCGCTGCGTCGCTCGGGGCGAGTGGCTCGGCAATGGAATCGGCTGACCCAAAGCCTTTTGCATCGACACCAATCAGCGATGCGCCGACGGTGAGCATACCTATACGTTTGAGGAACTCTTTTCTGTTCATAGGGCTTTCGTTTTGTTTCCTTTTGTTGCTGTTTCCAACACAAATATATATCTTTTTTGCTACTTTTCGTTTCCTTTTGCCCGGAAAAGTGCTAATAAAGGAAAAATACGATGCCGATAAAGTGGCAGATGGCAGCCAAATTTATGAACAGGTGCCAAACGAGGTGGTGGTAACGAAATCCCTTCTTTGCATAGAAAACTGCGCCGACGGAGTAGAGTACTCCGCCCGCCACGATGAGGGCGAGCAACGGCACCGAGGCGTTGCGCACGAAGCGCGATAGGAAAAATACGATTGTCCAGCCCATGACGAAATAGATGGTGAGGCTGACGGCAGGTATCGAACGGCGCGAGAGCGACTTGTAGAATATGCCGAACAGCACCATTGCCCACTGCACCGAGGTAACGACGATGCCCTGCCACCCGCCGATGACCGACAGAGCTACGGGGGTGTAACTGCCTGCTATGGCTACATATATAAATATGTGGTCGAGTATGTGGCATACCGCCTTGTGGCGCGAGTCGGGTTGCATCGAGTGGTAGAGTGTCGAGGCGGTGAACATCGAGTAGAGCGAGATGACGAACACGCTCACGCCGAACGCTGCGAGTGTGCCGCCGTGGACGTATGCCCACACTGCCGAAAATGGCAGCGCGATGAGCGACAGTGCCATCATAACTCCGTGAGAAACAGCGTTGCCCACCTCTTCGCCGAATGTCGGAATGTAGATTCGTTTAGTCTTTGCCATAGTTGTTCAGTGTTTGAAGGTTTGGGACAAAGATACTCTTTTTGTCGGTAAGTCGGTTGCGGAGTGGGGTAGTTTTTGGGGCGGGCGGACGAAAAAACCGCATCGGGGCAATGCCCGATGCGGTAGAATAAGCGGTGAAAATGTTGGTTACATGAAGTATATCTCCTCGATTTTGGAGGCAACATCTTTCCAGCCGTCGGCTGCCTTGTAGGTAGCACCGGAACCCTTCGGAACGTAGATTTTGGCGGTCGTCGGGTTGGAGTCGAATACCTTGGCACCAAGTTGCGGCGGTGTGGTTGCCTTGCAATAGACATTGAACAGGTTGAGGCACTGGTAGAATACATTGTTGCCAATAGTGGTTGTGGCTTTGCCGATTGTCATCGAAGAGAGCGCGGAGCATCGGTAAAATGCAGCGTTTTCGATTTCGGTAACGGTGTCGGGAGCAACGAATTTGGTAAGATTGCCGCAATCGCTGAAAGCAGAATCACCGATAAGCGTTATTTTGGCTCCGTCTGCGATTGTGATGTCTTTGAGATTCTTGCATTTTTGGAACATAAATTCCGTAATTTCGGTGATGCCCTTGCCGAGGGTTGCGCTCTCCAATGCCGTGCAGTATATGAAGGTGGCGTTGCCCAACTCTACGACACTGTCGGGAATGACGATGGAGCGCAGAGCGGTGCAGTCGGAGAAAGCTCGGTCCTCGATAGCAAGCACACCCTCCGGAATTGTAATATCGGTCAGACCGGTGTTGTAGAATGCGTATTCGCCAATGGCTTTAAGGTTGGCAGGGAGGGTTACACTCGTCAGATTCTCGCAGTCGTAGAATGTAAAGCAGCCGATGGCGGTAATGTTGTCGGGAATGGTGAATGAGGTCAGCCCCGCAGTGACTACACTAACCAACAGACCATCGGCTATAAGGCAACGCTTGTCGGCAGTGGCGAATTTGCCGGAGAAACCCGAGATGAGCGGGCAGGCAGTGAAGGCACCCCCTTCGAGCGTCGTAACGCTGTCGGGAATGGTAATAACGCCCGAGAGATTTTCGCAACCGCTGAATGCGCACTCGCCGATTGTGGCGAGTTTGGACGGCAGGGTGATGGAGGTGAGGGCGATGCAGCCGTCGAACGCAAGGTCGTCAATCGTCGTAACGGTGTCGGGGAGGTCGATTGCTTTCAGCGACTCGCACTCCGAAAACGCCATCTCGGCGATTGTGCGCAATGTCGGAGGAAGGATAACCTCTTCCAGACCGTAGCATGTCTCGAAAGCACTCTCGGCGATGGTGGTCATTTGGGTGTTGTAGCGGAGGTCGATTTTCTTGACATCGGAGTTGTAGGAGCAGGTGAATTTGCGAAGAGCCGTGAAGTACTCGATACCCTTGAACGACTTGATGCCGTTGCCCTCGTCGATAATTTCTGTTACGGCAGCAGCCTCCTCGGGAGAGAGTTTGCCGTCGTGGTTGGTGTCGAATTTG
>JBNMLI010000133.1:0-4774 GCA_050874765.1 Alistipes sp. | reverse complement strand
GTACCGCACGCAGAACCGCGGCGGCATCGGTGTCAAGGGCAGCGCAACCCGCGACGAGGATTTCATCGAGCATATATACGTCGCCTCGATGCACAACACGATGATGTTCTTCACCGAAAAGGGTCGTTGCTACTGGCTCAAAGTATATGAGATTCCAGAAGGCTCGCGCGCATCGAAAGGCCGTGCCATTCAGAACGTTATCCAGATTGAGCCGGGCGACAAGGTTCGCGCCTACATCAACTGTAAGCAGTTGGGAGATGCCGACTATGTCAATAGCAACTACATCATGATGTGTACCAAGAACGGCACCATCAAGAAGACCACACTCGAAGCCTACTCGCGTCCGCGCGCCAACGGTGTGAATGCCATCGTAATCCGCGAGGACGACCAACTCATCGAGGCAAAACTCACCAGTGGCAATGCCGAGATTATGATTGCCGCTCGCGAGGGCAAGGCAATCCGCTTCAACGAAAATACGGTGCGTCCCGTAGGTCGTACAAGTATGGGTGTCCGCGGCATTGCGCTCGACGAGGGCGACGAGGTGGTAGGTATGATTTGCATCGAGCCCGACAGCAAACAAGACGTGCTGGTACTCTCCGAGAACGGCTACGGCAAACGTACCGATTTGGACGAATATCGTATCACCAATCGTGGCGGCAAGGGTGTCAAGACAATCAACATCACCGATAAGACAGGCAAACTGATTTCGATTCAGGCGGTAACCGACCAAAACGACCTGATGATTATCAACCGCTCGGGCATCACAATCCGCACCTCTGTCGAGCAGATTCGCGTGGCGGGTCGTGCAACGCAGGGTGTACGTATCATCAACCTGCGCGAGGGCGATGCCATCGCCTCGGTTATGGCAGTACCGAAGAGCGACGACGAGGAGCCTACCGCCGAGGTCGCGACCGATGCACCTGCAACCGAAGCATCGGACGCAGTTGCGCCTGCAACCGACAAGCAGACTAACGAATAGACTAACAAACAATTTTTTCCGAATATGAAAAAACTTCTTTTAATTGTAGCGGCACTTGCGGTACTGGCAGTACCGACCGCTATGGCACAGAAAATCAACGAGGCTGCATTTCGTGCAAAGATGGTAAAGAGCGATGCCGAGATTAACGATGCCAAAAAGGCAGCGAAGGCGGCAACGTGGCTCAACCGCGCCAAGGTTTACGGCGATGCCATCACCGAGCCGACCAAAAACCTCTTCTCGGGACTGGACGCCACCATGTTGCGTATGACCATGGGCGAGCCCGACGAAACCGACGAAACGAAGGACGCCACCGTTTGGGTTTACCCTTGGGTCAAGGTCTATGTCAAGGCAAACAAAGTCGTTGCTTGGGAGCAGACCAAAGAGATTGAGCCGACGGCATACGATGTAGTCCGCGAGGCATATCTCAAAGCATACGAGCTCGATGCGAAGACGGCTTCCAAAATCAAGCCTGCACTCGACGCTCTCGTAAACTACTACTCGCAGGCAGGCTCGGCTGCGGTCGAGATTCCTAACTACCGCATCTCGGTCGATGCCTACATCAAGGCTGCACAGTTGCAGGAGAACCCTGTTTACAGCAAGGTTGACCCGCAGTACTACTTCTTTGCAGGCGAGTTGGCTGCATTCCTCGGCTCGGAGGACGTCAAGTTCTTCGGCATCGGCGAGCAGTACCTCAACAAGGCGAAGGAGCTTGGTTATATGGACGATAGCGGCAACTTCTACTACTTCCTGTTCCACTGCTACTATGGTCAGAAGGACATCGACAAGGAGAATCTGACCAAGGCGAAAGACACTCTGCTCGAAGGTATCGCCAAATTCCCGAAGAACGAGCGTATCCTCGATGGTCTGATGCAGCTCTACACCTCCGAGGAGGGCGTAGGCGACCCTAACGACATCGTCGCTCTGATTGACAAAGCATTGGCAGAGACTCCCGACAATCCCGATTTGTGGTTCGGTCGCGGTCGTGTTTACTTCAAACTCAAAAACTACGACGAGTGCATCGCTTCGTTCCAGAAAATCAACGAGTTGAAGCCTAACGACTACAACACCAACTTCTACCTCGGCTACTTCAACATTGCCAAGGGCGACGGTCTGAACAAGGAGTTCAACACCAAGGAATTCAGCAGCAGCGAGGAGTACGATGCCGAGCGTCAGAAGGTATCGAACGCCTATATGAAGGCCGTTCCTTACCTCGAAAAGGCACTCGAACTGCAACCCGAGAACGCCGACTGCGCACAATACCTCAAAGAGTTGTGCTTCCGTCTGCGCGACGAGGAGGGTATGATGGAGAAGTATAACAAATACAACGCCATCTATAAGAAACTCAAAGGCATAGAATAGCCCCGACCGAGGCGACCCGCCGTCGCCTCACCTATCCAACGCCACCGTATCGGATCTACCCGATGCGGTGGCATTTTATTCGCATAAATGTCGCTATTTAGAAATATATTGCTTATATTTGTATTCACAAGACACTAACTCATTATACAACATTAACCAATAAAGTTCTAAACAATTATGAGAAAACTTATCCTTCTGCTCCCGATTGTTGCATTTGCCTTTTCCTCGGCTGTGGCACAAGACACCATCGTATTCAGAAACACCGACACCGTTTTGGCAAAAGTTACGGAAGTAACCCCCAACAGCGTGTCATACAAAAGATGGGACAACATAGATGGTCCTATCTATACAATCAATCGCACAGACATCGCCTGCATCAACTACCAAAACGGGCAAAAAGATGTTTTCAACAACATCACCCAAACCGACACCGCTGTGCCTGCACTCAACACAACCGACACGACACGACCATTCCAAAAGATACGATTTCAATCATATCTGCATGCGGGAGCAATTTTCTTAAAAGAAGCAGGTGGACCCACTTTCGATGTCAGCGTCGGTGCCAGATTACGCGAATACGCCTATATCGGCATAGAAACAGGATTTCATTTGATATGGGACATACACTATGATTATAGTTGCGACAGTGCGGTTGCCTACGTTCCAATCGGAATAAATCTCAAAGGCTATGTACCTGTCGGCAAAAAGAAGATATACCCATACATCAACTGCTCACTCGGTGCATTTATAGATGTAGATAGAACTGACTTCTACGGCTTCTATTGCCAAGTAGGTGCAGGAATCGACATCAAGCGATTCTCGCTTGGCATAGGCTATTCGACCATAATGAACGGCGGAAACTTGAACTGCGGCTATGTCAAACTCGGCGTCCGCCTCGGCAAATGGTAGCCACCAACACGGAGCGGTATAGACATACCGACCGAGCCTAAACTCTCTTATCCAACGCCACCGTATAGGACTTGCCCGATACGGTGGTGTTTTATTCGCCTAAATATCGCGTATTTAGAGATAAATTGCTTATATTTGTACTTACATATACTAACTCATAATCGTATCAACAAATCAAACCCCAAGAATTTATGCGAAAACTTATCCTTCTGCTCCCATTTGTTGCGTTTACCGTTTACTCGGCTACGGCACAAGACACTATCGTTTTCAAGAATTATGATTCCGTTTTGGCAAAAGTTACGGAAGTAACCCCCAATAGCGTGTCATACAAAAGATGGGGCAACATCGACGGTCCTGTCTATACAATCAATCGCACAGACATCGCCAGCATCAACTACCAAAACGGGCAAAAAGATGTTTTCAACGACATCGCCCAAACCGACACCGCTGTGCCTGCACTCAACACAACCGACCTGACACGACCATTTCAAAATATACGCTTTCAATCATATCTGTATGCCGGAGTGGCTTTTTTCAAACAAGCAGCAGGTCCTACCTTCGATGTCAGTGTCGGTGCCAGATTACGCGAATACGCATACATAGGCATAGAAACTGGAATACATTTTATATTCTACGATAGGACTATACACCATAACAAATACTACTATCGCTCATATACTGCAACACTCGGTTATGTTCCAATCGGAATCAATCTCAAAGGCTATGTACCCGTCGGCAAAAGATATACCCATACATCAACTGCTCGTTTGGCTCATTTATAGGCTTATTTGAGATAAATAAAGTCAATGGCTTCTATTCCCAAGTGGGTGCCGGAATCGACATCAAGCGGTTTTCGCTTGGCGTAGGTTATTCGGTGATAATGAATGGCGGGAATTTTAATTGCGGATATGCCAAATTCGGAATCCGCCTCGGCAAGTGGTAGCCACCAACACGGAGCGGTATAGCGCGGCATAGCCTCCTCTACCGCTCCTCTCTACTCCTCATAGAGCAGATACCTGCGGCGCAACGCCTTGTATGCCTCCACATCGCTCTGCCAGCGGGCGCGAATCTCCGATGCCGACGCCCCTGCGCAAATCATCTCGCGCACATAACCCACGCCGACCAACTTCTCGAAAAACGGCGTAAAGAACCGCTCGCCCATACCCGTTCGGCGGTAAGCATCTATCACATATTCGAGGTTGAACCCCTCGGCAATCACCTGCTCGTCCGACTTCTCGCGCAAATCCACACCGAAGCACTCGCGACCGAGCAACGGCGGATTCTTCGCCCCTGCCACCGAACGCGGTGTGAACGCGAATGTGCAATCGCGCATCGCAGGGTGGCCATACACCTCAAACGGGAAATCCGTCCCTCGCCCGAGCGAGCAGACCGTCCCCTCGAACAGACAAGTCGAGGGATAGAGATATATGGCGTGTTGCGTGCGCAGATTCGGCGACGGTGCAACGGGCAACTCATAACGCACCGAGTGCGTATAACCCTCACACGGGACAACGGTCAGCGCGACCG
>JBNMLI010000132.1:0-4806 GCA_050874765.1 Alistipes sp. | reverse complement strand
GGTGAATGTCGAGGGGCAGCGGTTTGTGGTGCCGTGTGTCGTAGAGGGGCAGGGGACGAACCTGCTCGGCTATGCGATACACACGTCGCGGCGCGTCGATATTCCGCTCGCGGAATTGGAGTACAAGAAAGTGCGGGTCGGCGATGAGGCGGACGGCGCAGCGGGTGAGGAGCGCGTGCAGATAGAGAGCGCGTCGCTGCTGCACGCGATGTCGGTGCGGTTCAGCGACATAAAAATAGTGTCGATAGGGGCGATTCCCGCAATCGCGCTGCCCGACGAGGAGGCGGAGCGATGATACGGGTCGGAGTGTGCGGCGGCATCGGTGGCGGCAAAAGCACGGTGTGCGCGATGTTGGCGGAGCGCGGAGCGGCAGTTTATGATTCGGACACGCGCGCCAAGGCGTTGATGCGGGAGTCGCGCGAAATCAGGGAGGCAATCATTGCCGAGTTCGGCGAGCGGAGTTACAACGGCACGGAGCCGAACAGGGCGGTGTTGGCAGATGCGGTATTCGGGCATGCCGACTGCTTGGCGCGGCTCGATGCGATAGTTCACCCCGCCGTGGGGCGCGATTTCGAGGCGTGGGTGGCGCAGCAGACGGGCGACTATGTGGTGTTGGAGTCGGCGATACTCTTCGAGTCGGGCTTCGACCGCTATGTCGATGTGAGCGTGGCGGTATTGGCACCGCGCGCGGTGCGCGTGGCGCGGGCTATGGCGCGCGACGGAGCGGTGCGCGAGCGCGTGGAGGCACGCATTGCGGCGCAGATGTCGGACGACGAGTTGGCACGGCGGGCGGACGTGGCGATAGTGAATATCGACCGCGGCGATTTGGAGCGCGATGTCGCCGAGTTGGACGGGCGGCTGCGTCAGATGGCGGCGGCACGCAAAAAAACGGAGGGAGAGCGATGATTGATTTCGGGAGCCGCGAGGTGCGGATAATGGCGATAGTGAACGTTACGGACGACTCGTTCTATGCGGGCAGTCGAACGACGACGCGCGAGGCTGTCGGGGCGCGTGTGGAGCGGGCTTTGGCAGAGGGTGCGACCATAATAGACGTGGGCGGATACTCGTCGCGACCCAATGCGGCGGACATCTCCGCCGAGGAGGAGTGGCGGCGCGTGTGCTTGGGCGTGGAGGCTGTGCGCGAGGTCGATAAGGGCGTGGCGGTGTCGGTAGATACGTTTCGCGCGGAGGTCGTGCGGCGCGTGGCGGAGCGGTTTGGCGAGGTCATAGTGAACGACATATCGGCAGGCGAGGCGGACGGGCAGATGATTGGCACCGTGGCGGAGTTGGGGCTGCCCTACATAGCGATGCACATGCGTGGCACGCCGAAGACGATGCAGAGCCTTGCGGAGTACGACGACGTGGTCGGCGAGGTGCGCGACTACTTGGCGCGACGCGTCGGTGCAATGCTCGATGCGGGCATACGGCGCGAGCGCATCATTCTCGACCCGGGTTTCGGCTTTGCCAAGACGGTGGAGCAGAATTACAGGCTGCTGGCGGGGTTGCACGAGGTGTGCGCGCTGGGTTATCCCGTATTGGCGGGCATGTCGCGCAAGTCTATGATATATAAATTATTAGGTACTACGCCCGACGATGCACTGTGCGGGACGCAGGTGCTGGGTTGGGAGGCTTTGCGGCAGGGTGCGACGATTTTGCGCGTACACGATGTGCGCGAGGCGGTGCAGACGGCAAAGATGTTCGAGGTATTTAAGGCACAACAGCAATGATGATAGAGGCTTGCGACATACACAAACGCTTCGGCGAGGTCGAGGTATTGCGCGGCGTGTCGCTCGATGTGGCGGCAGGCGAGATGGTGGCGATTGTCGGTGCAAGCGGCGCGGGCAAGACCACGCTGTTGCAGATTGTCGGCACGCTGATGCAGGCAGACGGCGGCAGTGTGCGGATTGCGGGGACGGAGGTCGGACGGCTGAACGACAGGGCGTTGTCGGCGTTTCGCAATCGGCACATCGGGTTTGTGTTTCAGTTCCACCACCTGCTGCCAGAGTTCACGGCTTTGGAGAATGTGATGATGCCCGCGCTCATCGGCGGCATGGCGCGCAAGGAGGCGGAGAGCCGCGCCCGCGAGTTGCTCGAAATGGTCAATCTCTCGGCGCGCGCCACGCATAAGCCGTCGGCGTTGTCGGGGGGCGAGCAGCAACGTGCCGCGATAGCCCGCGCCCTTGTGAATCGCCCCTCGGTGGTGTTGGCGGACGAGCCTACGGGCAACCTCGACACCAAGAATCGCGATGAGATTTACGCGCTGCTCGGCGATGTGCGCAGAGAGTTCGGGCAGACGATAGTGATAGTTACGCACGACGAGCGGCTGGCTGCGCAGACCGACCGTAAAATAGAGATGAGTGATGGAAGGATTTTGTGAGAAGACATTGTCGCACGAACAGTTGCGCGACACGTTGGAGTATCTCTACGACAAATACGACCGCCCCGAGTTTATTGAGGCTGACCCGATAAGCATACCGCACGCATTCGAGCGGTTGGAGGATAAGGAGATTGCGGGGTTGCTCGCCGCGACCATAGCGTGGGGCAACCGCAAGATGATTGTGCTCAACGCAAGGCGCATGGTTGCGATGATGGTCAATGCGCCATACGACTTTGTGTGCAACGCCTCGGCGGAGGAGTTGGAGCGGTTGCGGGCGTTTGTGCACCGCACGTTCAACGGGCAGGATTTTATGGATTTCGTCGTCTGCCTGCGCGGAGTATGCCGCAAGTGGGGCAGTGTGGGCGAGATGTTTCAGTCGCTCTACGAGCAGAGCGGCGATATGGCGCGGGTGCTGTCGGCGGCACGGAGCGAATTCTTTGCGGGCGAACACTCGGCGCACAGCGAGCGGCACTTCTCGTCGATAGACAAGGGTGCGGCGTGCAAGCGACTCAATATGTATCTGCGCTGGTTTGTGCGATGCGACGGGCGCGGTGTCGATTTCGGGGCGTGGAAGCGTATTCCGATGTCGGCTTTGTATCTGCCGTTAGATGTCCATGCAGGCAATATGGGGCGTGCGCTGGGGTTGCTCACGCGCCGTCAGAACGATTGGAAGGCAACGACGGAGATTACAGCCGCGTTGCGCGAGTTCGATGCCCAAGACCCCGTGCGATTCGACTTTTCGCTCTTTGGCGCGGGCATAGACGGCTATCTGAAAGAGTAATGGGCAACACGCAGTTTCGATTCAAGCAATTTGCCATAGAGCAGGACGGTGTGCCGATGAAGGTCGGCACGGACGGCGTATTGCTCGGGGCTTGGGTCGGATTCGACGGCTCGGAGCGCAGGGTGCTGGACATCGGGACGGGTACGGGCGTGATTGCGCTCATGGCGGCGCAACGCTCGGCGGCGGAGAGCATTGTCGGCGTGGACGTAGAGCCCGTTGCGGTCGAGCGGGCGCGCGAGAACTTTGCGCGGTCGTCATGGAGCGGTCGCCTGCGGGCGGAGTGCGTTGCCGTGCAGGAGTTTACGGCGACGGAGCCGTTTGACGTAATCATCAGCAATCCGCCATATTTTGTCGATTCGTTGCGTTCGCCCGACGAAGGACGTACCACGGCACGCCACACGGCAGCGTTGCCTTTTGCCGATTTGGACGAGGCTGCGGGGCGGTTGTTGGCGAAGCGCGGGCGTATGGCGTTGATTCTGCCGCCTGCGGAGATGGCGCGGTTTGCGGCGCAGTCGCGCTTGGCTATGGTGCGCAGGTGCGATGTGCGTTCGGTGCCGAGGGGTGAGGTGAAGCGCGTCATGGCGGAGTTTGTGCGCGTGGCGGCAGCGGAGTGTCGGTGCGAGGAGCTGACAATAGAGACCGAGCGACGTGGCGAGTTCAGCGACGAATATCGCCGTTTGACAAAGGATTTTTATCTGAAATTTTGATAAAGTGGGCAAAAACCCCTAAATTAGCAAATCGTAAACACAACATACTATGAAACGTATTGTTATACTTGCAGTTGCTTTGTGCTGCGGCGCGATGGTGTCGGCACAAACGTTGGCTCGCGCGGGGGTGTGCGAGGGTAGCGCAATCGAAACTTTTGCGGGCAATCCGAAGAGTACGATTGCCGTAGAGTTGCGCATCGAGGAGCAACAATTTACACCGGGCGTATATGCCCGATATGCACAGAAATATCTGGGCGTGCGTGCGTCGCTGGCAGCGCGTACCGAAACTCGCATTGCGGCAGCAACGGTTGCGTTGGCAACAGCGGCAACGAATGGCGCGACGGTGGAGCAACCTGCAAAAGGCGAGTCGGAGGCGGCATTGCCGGCGAACAGGCTGAACAATACCGCATTGTCGCTCGAACAGCAGGCGGCGGCGACTGCCGACCTGATTTTCTCGTTGCGCAAGCACCGCATCGACTTGATTACGGGCGAAACGGGCGAGAACGTGTTTGGAGCAGGCTTGCGTGCGGCTTTGGACGAGATTGCACGGCTCGAAAACGAATACTTGGCAATGTTCTTCGGCACGACCGTAAAGTCGGAGCGCACGGAGCGATTCGCGCTTGTGCCGTCGAGCGATAAGACCGATTTTCTGCTTTGCCGCTACCGTGCAGGTGTCGGTGTGGTGCCGATTGCCGACCTTGCGGGCGAAGCTGTACTGTTGCACATAACGCCATCGGAGAGTATCGACACGGCAGGTCTGCCGATTGTCGATGCGAAGGCAAAGTCGAAGGCGGAGTATGCCGTGGCAAATCCGTCGCTCTGCACGCTGTTGTGCGGGGCTGACGAGTTGGCGAAGGTTACGCTGCCGATTTACCAGTACGGCAGGCGTGTATATTTGGCACAAGGTGTTAAATAGCAATGGATTATACATCGAGAATGGT
>JBNMLI010000131.1:0-4817 GCA_050874765.1 Alistipes sp. | reverse complement strand
GATAGGCTTTATGTCCAATCCACAGGAACTCAAATATATAACTTCTGAAAAAGGTCAGCAGGAAATTGCATCGGCGATATTCGGCGCGGTGAAGGAGTATGTTGCCTTCGTGCGCAAGTCGTTGCTCCTCGACGAGGCAACCGATAAACCGACAGCCGCTGCCGAGCAGGCAAAACAGACCGCCGAGCCTGTCGCTACGCAACCTGCAACCGAACCGACGAAGCCGACTGCAAAGCCTGCCGAGCAACCGAAGGCGGAACAACCGAAAACGGAGCAGCCGAAACAGGTGAAG
Organism: Alistipes sp.; assembly: GCA_050874765.1. GTDB lineage: Bacteria > Bacteroidota > Bacteroidia > Bacteroidales > Rikenellaceae > Alistipes. The sequence goes on along the minus strand of JBNMLI010000131.1, from coordinate 4,525 downwards.
AGTGCGACGGTGTGGCGGATTCAGATTATGGCGAGTGCCACGCGCCTTACCGCGTCCGATTCGCGTTTTCGCTCCTATCGCAACAAAGTGGTCGAGTACCGCGCCGACGGGCGTTTCCCTTATAAGTATTGCGTGGGCGAATATCCCGACAAGGCATCGGCTCAACGGGCTTTGCCTGCGGTGCGCAAGGAGTTTGCCTCGGCATTTGTCATAGCGGTCGAGAACGACAACTAACAGTGATAATCAGTAAACAGAGTAAAATAGATGAAAAAAGAGGTTAAAATCGGAATTTATGCCGTAGTGATATTGTTGTGTGCATGGGCAGGCGTGCGCTTTTTGAGCGGAGTCGATGTATTCGGCCGCCACGCCACCTACTACGCCCGCTACAATCAGGTCAACGGTGTGCAGAATGCCGCCGCGGTGATGATTCGCGGTGTGAAAATCGGTAAGGTGTCGGATATTCGCGTATCGCCCGACGACCCGACCGTCGTCGAGGTGGCACTCTCGATTCCGCGTGCCTACAAGTTGCCTGCCGATTCGGAAGCACGCATATTCAGCACCAGTATTATGGGCGGCAAGGCGATAGAGATTCTGCTCGGCGACTCTGCCGAAACGTTGGAGAGCGGGGCGGTCATCAACTCGGGCTATGCCAAGGATTTGATGTCGTTTGCCGATTCCGACCTCGACTACTATAAAGATAAAATTTCGACGTTGGCAGACAACTTCAACACCACGCTCCAAAATCTCAATTCGTTGCTCGAAAACAACAACAAGGCCATCACCGAAGCCATCTCGCATCTTAATTCGGTGGCGGCGGGACTGGACGGTGCAATCGGGCGCGACAAGCAGGCTCTGAACGAAATCGTAACGAGCATCAACACCTTCACGAAGACTCTCGCCGACAACAGCGCGCGCATCGACGGTATCGTGCGTAACGTCGAGAGCGTAACCTCCGACCTCGCACAAAACGGTACGGGCAAGTCGCTCGCGCAGAGCCTCGCAGAACTCAACACCGTGCTGTCGAAAATCAACAACGGCGAGGGTACGGTCGGCTTGCTGGTGAACGACAAACAACTCTACGACAATCTGACGCAGGCGTCGGAGAACCTCTCCGTACTGCTTGCCGACTTGAAGGCTCACCCGAAACGATATGTCCACTTCTCGCTCTTCGGTGCGAAGGATAAAATCGACAAGGAGAATGCCAAAGCTGCCAAAAAGGCAGCCAAGGCACAGAAGAAACTCGAAAAGAGCGAGGGTGGCAAATAGTTGAGCGGCGGCGACCGCGTTCGGCGGTCGCCCTGCTCGAAGCAGACGTATGATTTATCCCGAAAATTTTGAACAAAAAATCGGTTTCGACACCGTTCGCGAGCAGTGTCGGGCATACTGCACCATGCAGCGTGCCGTGCAGTTGCTCGACGAGCAACGCTTCACCGCCTCGCGCAACGAGGTGGCACTGCGCCAGTCGCTCGCCGAGGAGATGCGGCAGATGCTCTCGATGGAGAGCAACGCCCCGACCGAGGAGTTTTTCGATATAGGCGACATAGTAGATAAGGTGCGCGTCGATGGGGCATTCATCGATACGGCAGATGTCGTCCGCTTGGGTAAGACGCTCTCGTCGGTCGCCTCAACCATCGAGTTCGTCAATAGCCGCAAAGCGGGGTTGTATCCCTGTATGACCGCATTGGGTGAGGGTGTCGAATCGCTTGCGCATATCGTGCGCGAAATCAACCGCATAGTAGATGAGTACGGCTCGGTGCGCGATTCGGCTTCGCCCGAATTGGCATCTGTACGCCGCGAAATACGCTCGCGCGAGGGGCAGGTTGCCAAGCGTTTGCAGTCGGTCTTGCAGTCGGCAAAAAGCGCGGGCATAGTTGATAGCGACGCATCGATTTCGATTCGCGACGGTCGTGCCGTCATACCTGTCGCTGCGTCGAACAAACGCAAACTGCAAGGCTTTATACACGACGAATCCGCCACGGGCAAGACCTTCTATGTCGAGCCTGTCGAGGTTGTCGAACTCAACAACCAGTTGCGCGAATTGGAGTATGCCGAGCGTCGCGAAATTGTGCGCGTGCTGACGGCATTCACCGCCTTTGTGCGTGCCGATGCCGACGCTGTCGAGCGTGCCGAGGAGTATATAGCGACGGTCGATATGATTCGAGCCAAGGCTCGTTGGGCAAACGAGAACGGGGGCGTGAAGCCCATCATCTCCGACAACGGCACATTGCGCCTGATTAAGGCCCGCCACCCTCTGTTGGCACAGACGTTGCGCCGCAGCGGTCGCGAGGCGATACCGCTCGATGCGACGCTCGACAGAGCGCACCGCATACTCGTGATTTCGGGCCCCAATGCGGGCGGAAAATCGGTCTGCCTGAAAACGTTCGGACTGATTCAGTATATGTTCCAGTGCGGTTTCCCGATTACCGCTTCCGAAAACAGCGAGATGCCGTTGTTCGGCAACATCTATATAGATATAGGCGACCAGCAATCCATCGAGAACGACCTCTCGACCTACTCGTCGCACCTGCTCAATATGAAGGCGATGCTTGCGGGGGCAGATGCGCGGACAATGGTGCTCATCGACGAGTTCGGCTCGGGTACCGAACCGATTATCGGTGCGGCGATTGCCGAAGCGATTTTGGAACGCTTGGTTGCAAGCGGCACGTTCGGCGTCATCACCACGCACTACTCCAACATTAAATACTTCGCGTCGAATACCGATGGCGTGCTGAATGGCGCGATGATGTTCGATGTGCAGAACATACGACCGCTCTTCCGCTTGGAAACGGGCAAACCGGGTAGTTCGTTTGCCGTCGAGATAGCCCGCAAAATCGGTCTGCCCGAGGATATTATCGCCTCGGCAAAGGAGAAGGCCGGCAGCGACCATATCGACATCGAGAAGCAGTTGCGCGAAATTGCCCGCGACAAACGCTATTGGGAGCAGAAGCGCGAGCGCATACGCGTGGCAGACCGCAAGGTCGAGGAGTTGGAGCGCGACTACAACGACCGTCTTGCGCGCATACGCGAGGAGCGCAACACCATAATCCGCGAAGCGAAGGAGCAGGCGAAGACGCTCATTGCCGATGCCAACCGCCAAATCGAATCGACCATCAAGGAAATCCGCGAGTCGCAGGCGGAGCGCGAGCAAACACGCCTTATCCGCCGTTCGTTCAACGAGTTCAAGGAGCGTGTCGAAAGCGACGATGCGGCAACACGCGAGCGCGACGAGCAGTTGGAACGCGAAATGGCACGCTTGGAGCGTCGCCGTCAGCGTCGCGACGAGCGCAAGGCACAGCAGGGTAGTGCGCCGAGCAACAATGGTGATGCCGAGCCGACCAAACCCGAGCCTCTGCCGTTGGTCGAGGGCGCAAAGGTGCGCCTGTTGGGGCAGGACGGCGTGGGCGTGGTGCAGTCGATTCGTGGCAAGAAGGCACAAGTGGCATTCGGTCAAATCCTTACGACGGTCGATACGGCTCGACTGGAAACCATCTCGACCGCCGAATACAAGCGTGCCACCCGCCCCGAAACTCCGCGCACGGTAATCTCGTCAGACATTTCGCAACGCCGACTCAACTTCCGAAGTTCCATCGACATACGCGGCGAACGTGTGGCTGACGCGCTGGAAAAGGTGCAGTCGCTTGTCGATGATGCGCTGATGCTCGGCGTCGGGAGCGTAACGATTCTGCACGGCAAGGGTACGGGCGCGCTCAAAGAGGAGGTGCGCCGCTATCTGCGAGCAATGCCCGAAGTGGCGAGTGCCGTCGATGACCACCCCGACCGCGGCGGCTCGGGCATAACAGTTGTAACATTCAAAATTTGAGATAGATGAATTTTCTTTTGTCAGATATAGCGCACATCTGCGACGGCTCGCTCTGCGGTGCCGATTCGGCAGTGCGCTTGGTAGTTACCGACAGTCGCACCTCCGCCGTGGGCGAAGGTGCGATGTTTGTGGCTATGAGCGGTGTGAACCACGATGCCCACGACTTTGTGCAGCAGATGTACGAGCGTGGCGTGCGTGCATTTATGGTCGAACGTGAGGTAGGCCTGCCTGCCGATTGCGGCGTGGTGCGGGTCGAGGATTCGCTTGCGGCATTGCAACGCTTGGCGGCTCACCGCCGTTCGCAATACCGCGGTCGGGTAGTGGCAATCACAGGCTCCAACGGCAAGACCATCGTCAAGGAGTGGATTGCGCAGTGCGCACCTGCCTCGGCAGGGCTTTACCGCTCGCCACGCTCCTATAATTCGCAGTTGGGTGTTGCGCTGTCGTTGCTGATGATGAGCGACGAGAGCAGTGTTGCCGTCATCGAGGCGGGCATCTCGCAACGTGGCGAGATGGCGCGGTTGGAGGCTATGATTCGCCCCGATACGGTCATATTCACCTCCATAGGCGATGCCCATCAGGAGAACTTCGCTTCGACTGACGAGAAGATTGCCGAGAAGTTGCTCCTTGCCGGCAATGCCGCGACCATCATCTACCACTCGGCTTACGAATCGCTTGCCGCAGCGATTGTGCGCGAGTATGCCG
>JBNMLI010000130.1:0-4836 GCA_050874765.1 Alistipes sp. | reverse complement strand
GTAATATATTTACAACGATTTTCAAAGAAAAGCACAAACTTTTTTATTTATAAATAAAAACATCTTCGAGTTATGACTCTGATTAAATCCATCTCCGGTATCCGCGGCACGATAGGCGGCCCTACCGGCGATAATCTTACGCCTATCGACATCGTAAAATTCACAACCGCCTACACCCGTTTCATCAGCAAGAAGAACGGAGGCAAACGACTCAAAATTGTAGTGGGTCGCGATGCCCGCATATCGGGCGAGATGGTGAACGATTTGGTCGAAGGCACGCTGCTTGGTTGCGGAGCCGATGTGATAAACGTCGGATTATGCACCACCCCCGGCACCGAGTTGGCGGTGATTACCAATAAAGCCGATGGCGGCATAATCATCACCGCTTCGCATAACCCGAAGCAGTGGAACGCACTGAAACTGCTCAACGAGCATGGCGAATTTCTGAACGATGCCGAAGGCAAACAGGTGCTCACGCTTGCCGAAAGTGCCAATTTTGCATTCCCTGCAATCGACGAAATAGGCAAGGTTCTTTCGCGTGAATCATTCAATGACACACATATTAAGCAGGTGTTGGCTCTACCTTTGGTTGATGTCGAGGCTGTGCGACGTCGCCACTTCCGCGTAGTGGTCGATGCCGTCAATTCGGTCGGCGGAATAGTTATCCCTAAACTATTGCGCGAACTCGGTTGCGATGTTGTCGAACTCAACTGCGAGCCTAACGGACAATTCGCCCACAACCCCGAGCCGCTGCCGCAGAATCTGACCGAGATTTCGCAGGTAATTGTCCGCGAGAAGGCAGATTTGGGCGTGGTCGTTGACCCCGATGTCGACCGCTTGGCATTCGTAAGCGAGGACGGTTCGATGTTCGTCGAGGAATATACGCTCGTAGCCGTTGCCGACTATATCCTTTCGCAAAAGGTCGGAAACACGGTTTCCAACCTCAGCTCGTCGCGCGCTTTACATGATGTTACCGTAGCGCATGGCGGTAAGTACTTCGCATCTGCGGTCGGCGAGGTCAATGTCGTTGCCAAGATGAAGGAGGTCGGTGCAATTATCGGTGGCGAGGGCAATGGCGGAGTCATCTACCCAGAACTCCATTACGGTCGCGATGCGCTGGTCGGCGTGGCTCTCTTCCTGACCTACCTTGCCAAGCGCAATATGACGATGACCGCGCTGCGCAAGACCTACCCTGCATACTTTGCATCGAAGAACAAAATCGAACTTACGCCTGCCATCGATGTAGATAAAGTGCTGCTCGAAATGAAGCACCGTTATGCAAATGAACGCATAAACGATATAGACGGCGTAAAAATCGATTTTGCAGAGAGTTGGGTTCACCTCCGCAAGTCCAACACAGAGCCTATTATCCGCGTCTATACCGAAGCGAAATCGATGGAGGAGGCGGACGCACTGGCTCAACGCATAATCGGCGAAATCAAACAGATTTGCAACCTGTAACTCAATCATATTATGGATAAAGTACAACAATACATAAACGCCAACAAAGAGCGTTTTATCAACGAGTTATTAGACATTCTCCGTATTCCTTCAATCAGTGCGCAGAGCGAGCACAAGGAGGATATGGTGCGCTGTGCCGAACATCTTGCCGTCGCTCTGATGAAGGCGGGTGCCGACCACGCCGAAGTTTTGCCGACGGCAGGCAATCCCGTGGTCTTCGGCGAGAAAAAAATATCCGACTCTGCCAAAACCGTATTGGTTTACGGCCACTACGATGTGATGCCCGTTGACCCGCGTGCCGAGTGGGAAACCGAGCCTTTCGAGCCGCAAATCAAGGACGGACGCATTTGGGGGCGCGGTGCCGACGACGACAAGGGTCAGTCGTTTATGCACATCAAGGCGTTCGAGGCGATATGCGCCACCGACTCACTGCCGTGCAACGTGAAATTTATGTTGGAAGGCGAGGAGGAGATTGGTTCCAACCACCTCTACGAGTTCTGCGAGCAGAACAAGGAGATGCTTGCCGCCGATATCATTTTGGTATCCGACACCTCTATGATTTCGATGGATACTCCTTCGATTACCTGCGGTTTACGCGGTTTAACTTATATGGAGGTTGAAGTGGTCGGTCCGAACAAGGATTTGCATTCGGGCATCTTCGGCGGAGCTGTTGCCAACCCTGCCAACGTACTCACCCGACTGGTGGCATCGCTCGTCGATGAGCGCGGTCATATAACCATACCTCATTTCTACGACAAGGTGCGCGAACTCTCCGCTGCCGAGCGCAAGGCTTTCAACGAAGCCCCATTCTCGCTCGACGACTACAAATCGTCGCTCGACGTAGCCGACATCGAGGGCGAAGCGGGCTATACGACCATCGAGCGCACGGGAATCCGCCCTTCGCTCGACGTGAACGGCATCTGGGGCGGCTACACCGAGGAGGGAACGAAGACCGTCATTCCTGCGCGTGCATCTGCCAAAATCTCCATGCGCCTCGTGCCGAATCAGGATTTCGAGGAGATTGGCGAACTCTTCGCCGCACACTTCCGCGCCATCGCACCGAAGAGCGTCAAGGTGAATGTCAAGTTCCTGCACGGCGGTGCGCCATACGTTGCACCGACCGATATGCCTGCATACAAAGCAGCGGAACGCGCCATCGAGGAGGCATTCGGCAAGAAGCCTCTGCCGTTCTACTCGGGTGGCTCGATTCCTATCATCAGCGGTTTCGAGCGCATACTCGGCACGAAATCGCTGTTGCTCGGCTTCGGTTTGGCAGAAGATGCAATCCATTCGCCTAACGAGAATTACAGTCTTTTGCAGTTCGAGCGTGGCTTGCAGACCATACCTCTGTTCTATAAATACTTTGCAGAAAAATAAACAAAACCTATAACACAATGAATTTCAAAAGATTCTTTTTAGCACTCTCGCTGCTGCTTGCCACCGCCATCTCGGCACAAGCATCGCTGGGCGAGCAAGTAAAGAAAATCAAATGCGGCAAGGGCGTAACGCTCACGGGCGTAGTCTATTGCGGCGATGAGCCCGTCGAGGGCGTAGCCGTAACCGACGGCTCGCAGATTGTCCGCACCGACAGCAACGGCATCTACCGCATCGCCTCGACGAAGCCTTACGGACTGGTCTATATCAGCACCCCTTCGGGCTACGAGCCGACGTGCGACCGCAACATCATTCCGCAATTCTGGGCAAAAACGACCCTCGCTCCGAAGAAGCGCGAGCGGCACGATTTCGAGCTGCGCAAGGTTGCCGACAGACGTTTCTCGATTTTTATGTGCGCCGATTCGCACTTCTGCAACGACACCAAGCGTGGCGACTTGGCATACTTTGCCGAGCATCACATGCCGATTGTGCAGAAGGTCTATAACGAGGTAAAACACACACCGACCTATACGATTCTCCTCGGCGACATCACTTGGGACCAGTACTGGGTGCGTGCCAACTTCGACCTCGACAGTGTTCCCGAGTTTCTGAACGAGAACAACTACCCTATGCCCGTCTATACCATCATGGGCAACCACGACAACGACCCTTCGGTTCCTGCGGGCGAGAATACCGATTTTTTGGCAGCCAACCGCTACCGCAACGTGTTCGGTCCTACGTTCTACTCGATGGACAAGGGCGGCGTCCACTTCGTTATGCTCGACAATATCGTATATAAGAATACGGTAAAGCCGGGCGAGAAACTCAAACCGGGCGTTGTCGGCTCGCGCAATTACGATGTCTATGTCGATGAAGCCCAATTAGAGTGGCTGCGCAAAGACTTGGCATCGGTTGCGAAATCGACCACTCTCGTCGTATGTATGCACTCGCCGCTGCGCCGCCTCTCCGAGAAGGGCAACGCCTCGCGTGCATTCAAAAAAGGCACCGAGGAGGCACTGCTTGCCATATTGAAGGACTTTGCTGACGTGCGCATCTTCGCAGGCCACATGCACCAAAGCCACTGCCTGAAAGTCGGCGGCTACCCCAACATCACCGAATATACCACCCCGTCGGTTTGCGGCGAATTGTGGAAAACGCCTAACGAAACGGGGCGCAACTTCTGCGACGACGGCACGCTGGCAGGCTTCACGCTCTGCACATTCGACGGCGGCAAACTTACCGACCGCGTCTATTACGGTCAGCAGGGCGAAACCACGCCAATCCGCATCTACGACATGAACTCCGTAGCCAAATACTACGCCGAGAGCAAGGACGCGTCTATGCTCCACCACCTCTGCGAGTTGCTTCCTAATCAGAAGTACTATGCGGCTGCCGAATTTGCCGGCTATGTATATATCAACTGCTGGTACTGCGACCGTGGTGTAAAGGTCGAGGCGACCGAGGCGGGCAAGCCGTTGGAGGTCGAGAAGGTCAAGAGCAGCGAGCCGTGGTCGGCTGTGGCTATTCTCGGACCTGCGATGAAGAAGAAGCACAAAATCAACAAGCGCAATAATAAACTGTCGATTGTCGAACACCTCTATCGCGTCAAGCCCGCGGCGGCAGATACGCCCGTTACCGTAACCGTAACAACGCCTTACGGCACGAAATATACCCAAACGTTGGAGCGTCCTGCGGCATTCCCCGCATTCGACAAATAGAGCGCACGGGAGATGACCATCGACCCACTGACGACCGCCGCCTTTACGGGGCATCGCACCTACGACGATAGCGCGAGCGAGCAACTGCACAATGCCATTCGCATGCTCTACGCATCGGGGTATCGCACGTTTATGAGCGGTATGGCGGCAGGGTTCGACCTTGCCGCCGCCGAAGCGGTGCTTGCGCTTAAAGGCGAAATGGCTGACCTACGCCTCGTTTGCGTTATCCCGTTCGAGGGGCAGGCGAGGCGGTTTGCAGAGAGCGTCCGCGAGCGTTACGAGC
>JBNMLI010000129.1:0-4844 GCA_050874765.1 Alistipes sp. | reverse complement strand
TTCAAGACCTACGATATGAACGAGGTGGCTTCGTACTACAACAACTACGCCAAGGGCTTCATCGATAAGATTTCTACTACGGGTATCGAGAATACCTCGGAGAGCCACGGCTCGGCTGTGAATAAGGCGACCAAAGCGTCGTATGGTTTGGAAGAGGAGGCCAATACGGTATGGATTAACGTATGGGGCTTCGAGAAGGGCAGTTTCGCGGGCTATGGTGCTTGTAACCTGAAAGTTATCGAGGGCGGCGTTACGACCGACATCACGACTGCCGTAAACGACGGCAAAAACACGGCTAACCCTATCGAGGGCTACCGCGACCCGATTTCGGCAGTTACCTACGATGTCTATCGTTACAACTTGAACGGTAAATTCTCTGCGGCTTCGATGAGCCGTGCGGGCAGCAACCACATCTTCAAGTACATTGCCAAGAGCAAGACCTCGACGCTGACCATCGTTTACACCGACCGCTTCGGCAAGCAGTATCGCGAAACGATGACTCGCCCGAAGAAGTTTACCGACGCAAACGGTACACCTATTTATACATTAGATTAAACTAAATAACCTAAAATATGAAAACTTTCAAACAATTTCTGCGTTGTGCGTTTGTCGCTGTCATTTCAGTTCTGGGCTTGAATGCCTGCTCCAAGGACGACGTTAAACCGTACGACTGGCTCGACCAGCCTTTCGCCTTCGACATAACCTATTCGACGGGCGAGGCTAAATGGGACAAGACCAATCCGGAGACGCTTATTCTGAATAAGTTGGGTGTCGGTATGACGGGTACGGTGCCTTATCTCAAAGTGAAATCGAACACGTTCTGGACAATCACCGTTCCGGAGGATTGCGACTGGTTGCGTCTGTCGCTCTCTGCCGACACGGCGTTCGGCGAGTCGAAGACGACCGTCGGCGGTCCTACCTCCGATGTCGTTAAGACCGACGACCAAATCACCAACGTTTACATCAAATTGCAGGAGAACCGCGGCGATACGCAAAACGTTACTCTGAAATTCAAGTTCTCGTCGGGCTTGGAGTACGATGTGCCAATCAGCCAAAAGGGTGCGCAGACTTCGGGCGAGAGCTCGTTGCTCACCTTCCTCAAAGATGGTTTCGGTAAGGTCGATGGCGACGATGTCGCAATCAAATTCTACCCATTCTCCGAAACTCGTGCTACCGATGGCAAGAGCGTGAGAACCTACGAGGGTGTTGCCGTTGCAGGCGACGCGACGGGTCGTCCGTTCTCGTATGCAGGCTCGGAGAATGCCTTCGTTTCGGACAAGAATCCTTCGGAGGAATATACCATTCTGACCGCAAGCAACGAGGTGCCTGCTTCGGGCGGTGCCAACATTCTGCTCGACGGTAAGAGCTACTTCGATATCCGCGTCTTCAACAATCAGGGCAAGAGCGACTTCCAATTCTTCTTCGGTGCGAAGAACGACGACGGTAAGTACCGCAGCAAGGACCTCAAATTGTGGATTTCCAAGGACGGTGTCGATTGGACTACCGATGCTTCCGATGTTTCGGACGGTTCGATTGCTTACGAGCGTTTCGAGTCGGAGAGCGTTAACGGTTGGGCTTTGTCGCGTGCCAAGTTCTCGATTGTGCCGGGTGTGTCGAACATTCTCTATTTCCGTTTCGAGAACACTTCGAACGATACCTACCGTATCGACGATATCTTCGTCGAGGAGTACGACGGCGAAACCGACCAGATTTTCTCGCTGATTAAAATCGGTTCGGACGTTATCGGTTTGCCGGTGAACTTCACCTATACCGACCTCAAAGCAAGCAACACAAAGGGTAACTATTGGCAGACCAACGCCATCATTCTCTCGAACGAGAGCGGTGTCTATAAGGAGGCTTCCGAGGACGAGGAGGTTCCGACCATTCCCGAATCGTCGGCTTCGTCGGCTCACGTTCAGCTCATCTGTGCTGCCAATTCGATGGTTAAGACCCGTACCAATTCCGATGGTATCGGCGGTAGCGGTTTGGTCATCACCTCGTCCGCTCCAAAGGTTGTGGGTATGTTCGAGGGCGATTTCTGGATTTGGACTCTGCCTGTTCACAATGCATCGGCAAGTACCAACGTGAAGGCTGCCTTTACGTTCAAGGAGACCGATGCCGGTCCTAAATACTTCTATTTCGAGTGGGCGCAGTGTACGCAGGACGAGTATGAGTTTGCCAACAAGAACATTCTGCTGTTCTCTGACGAGGAGAAGCGCGACTTCTACAACTCGCTCGACTGGAATGTTTACAATCCTGTAACCATCGACGTTCCTAACGATGTCGATAAGGCAAGCACTTCGAACGGTATCCCTACGGGTAGTGCCAAGTCGCCTGCGGGCTACTGGTCGGGCGAATTGACCTATTCGGACGGCTTTGCCGGTGTCAAGGGTGGCAGCGATGTGAACCAAGAGGTCATATGCAACTTCCCTGAGGCTATGGAAAACGGTTACTACTTCTTCCGTCTGCGTTGCGCAAGCAACCTCACCACGGGTGCGTGCGACGGTACTTCCTACCAGCGTATCAACCGTGCTACGCACAGCGGTACATCGTACCTGACCAAGAGTGCAGTGTTCACCTTCGAGGGTTGCGGTAAGCAGCAGGAGTACGAAAATACGTTCCGCGTGCTGACCTCGTTCGGTGATAGCTTCAATGGCGAGATGCGCGAGAATCTCAACCCTAAATACTCGGCAAGCGACTCTGCTGTGGCAGGTGTATTCGCGGGTACATCGTCGAATATCGCCGTTACCACACAGGGCAACAATATGCTCGACGGTAGCTGCGAGGTGAACGAGACAGGCAAGAGCCTCTATTTCTATTCGCCTTACAACCCTAATTCCGAAGGTTCGTCGAATATCCTGTTGAGCGTTCCTGCTACGCAGTCGTTCGACAACGGCTACTTGGTTGCCAACTCGGTGCCAGTTACCTCCGATGCTCCGGTAAGTTTCAAGACTACCAACACGATGCGTGTGAAGACGTCGGTTCGTTCGGCTATCTTGGAGTTGAATGTCTATACAAGCAAACTCTTCGCTGCCAACCTGTCGCGTATCGAGATTTCGACCGTAAATCCTGACGACGCTTCGGCAGAGGCTACCAACATCGCGGGTTCGTATCGCTACGACCTGCAAACCAACACTCGTGGCGAGGCTGTCGCTCTGTCGAACACCATCAACGCCAAGGCTATCGAGGCTCTGACCGTACCGGGTGAGCGTAAGAACGCGCTGAAACTCTACTTTGGTTTGTGGGAGGGTACTCATAAGCTCTACCTCAAACTCTATGCAGGTTCGGTTTACTACGCAGTGCCTCTCGACGCGGCAGAGTTCACCGAGAATACGATTACTTCGTTCGATGTTCAGGTCGATAAGTATCCTTCGTATGCTTCGACCGAGGAACTGACGGGTATTGCCAATGCCGACCAACTCCGCGCATTCTGCGAGGCTATCAAGGGTGGCGCAAGCGGCAAGGCTCTCGACCAGTATCGTAACATCGACGGCGAGCTCGGCTTCGGCGGTGCTTCGCGCGACGAGGATAAGGTCATCGATATGGCTGGTCAGGATTTGACCACATGGCCTATGGTTACCATTCCGGAGAACTTCAACGGCGGTAACTACACCATCAAGAACCTCGTTATCGAGAACACCACCAAGACTATGCCTAACGACGGTTTCGCACTGTTCAAGAATATCGCATACGGCTACACGATTTCCAACATAACGTTCGACTCGTCGTGCCGCATCGAGATTGATTCCGATGGTACGACCGAGAACAACTGGGCATTCCTTTGCCAAGGTGGCGACGGTACGCGCGGTAACGGTAGTTTCTACAATATCGTGAACTACGGCGATATGATTATCCACGCTTCGAATATCTACAATATTCAGTTGGGTGCGCTTTCTGCAAAAGCGGTCTGCGCTCCGGACGATAACCATGACCAATCGACCATTACCGCTTGCAAGAACTACGGTAAACTCGTTTTGCGCGATGTTACGACCAATATCGGTGGTGCTGCTTGCTGGAACGGCTATCGCCAAATCGGTTGCTTGGTCGGTAAGAATCAGGGTATGATTATCTCCGATTGCGCGAACCACGGCGAAATCGTAATGGAGAACATGGACTGCAAGACGGGTTCGTTCTACGTTGCAGGTATCACGGGTTACAACACCAACCGTACCGACTCCAACGCGTCTATGCAGGTCGGCTCGATTGAGAACTGCACCAACTACGGCGCAATCAATGTCGGTCAGGAGAATCCTGTAACGCTCTACGGTCTTGGCTTGGCAGGTATCGCGGGTCGTATGCAGTGGGGTGTACTCGACAAGTGCTCCAACTATGCGAAAGTAAATGTCAAGGGTATTATGTACGACGCTTGGGGTCAAACCCTCAACGGCAAGACCTACCAGTCGTGGGCTGCACAGATTAAGGCGACGACCAACTCGAACGCATTCTTCTCGGTCGGCGGTATCTTCGCATTCGTTCAGCACAACATCGCAACCGCAGCAACGTTCACATCGCTTACCAACGCGGGCGACATCTATGTAGAGTGCGACCAAGCAGGTACGATTACCTACGCCGATAACGCAGGTGTTTCGGTCGGCGGTATCACGGGTCGCACGGGTGCCAACGCCTACAACCCTCACTTCGACAGCTGTACCAATATGGGTAACATCACGTTGAAGGCTAATGCTGCATCGGCAGAGGCGTTTGTCGGCGGTATCTGCGGTGCTGCAATCTACGGACACATTTCGATTTGCGTGAATGCAGGTTCGGTGAACAACGCTTCGACCAACTCGTCTTCGACGACGGGTTCGATTCTCGGTTGCCGCCACCGTTCGAGCATCACTCCT
>JBNMLI010000128.1:0-4881 GCA_050874765.1 Alistipes sp. | reverse complement strand
TTCATCTCCTCCTTGGTGTAGTCGTTGTCGGTGAATACGTCGATGTGCGGAAAGACGTTGTAGGCGAGTTGGTAGGCAAATTTCTCGACATGCGCCTGCTCGCCGCACGCCAAAGCGCGGTGTTGCTCGGCGAGTTCCGCCATTGCCGATGCACCCGCACCGCTTGCCGACTGATATGTCGCAACCCTGACGCGACGAATGTGCGAGAGTTGCTCTATTGCGTTCATAGCGACGACCATCTGAATGGTCGTGCAGTTGGGATTGGCGATGATTCGGCGTGGAGCGTCGAGTGCGTCCTGCGGATTGACCTCGGGAACGACCAACGGTACATCGCTCTCCATGCGGAAGCAACTCGAATTGTCAATCATCAACGCGCCGTACTTGGTGATTGTGTCGGCATATTCGCGCGAAACACCCGCACCCGCCGAAACGAGCGCGAGGTCCGTGCCGCGGAAATCGTCGTTGTGTTGCAACTGCCGAATCGTCAATTCTTTGCCGCGAAATACGCGCTTCTGTCCCGCACTGCGCTCCGAGCCGAAGAGGGTGAGCGTGTCGATTGGAAAATCGTGCTGTTCGAGGATTTTCAGAAACTCCTGTCCTACTGCGCCGCTTGCGCCTACTATTGCTACATTCATAATCGTATCCTATTCAAAAAAGTTATCTTCGGTATATTGATTTTCGTCGGTTATGTCCTGCTCCGACTGCTGGCAGTCGAATCCGTGCCAAAGCGGCGGACGGACGAATGTGTCTTTGCGCGAAACCGGCAACGACGCATCGTTATATACGCGCGTAAGGAAGTCGCCGACAATAGGCAATGCCATCACCGAACCTTCGCCGCCGCGTCGCAAGTGTACCGACTGGTCCTCGCCGCCGACCCACGCACCTGCCACAAGGCGTGGCGTAACGCACATAAACCAAGCATCGCGGTTGTTGTTAGATGTACCCGTCTTGCCCGCAATGTCCATATCCTTGAACCCGAATTGCCAAACCATACGCCGTCCCGTACCTGCCGTGATTACGTTTTTGAGCATCGAGAGCATCGTGTATGCCGTTTCGCGACTGATTGCGTCCTGCGACGATGTGCCGAATGTCGAAATCGGGTTGCCCTGACGGTCCTCGATGCGCGTTACGAAAATCGGGGAGTTGTGTACGCCCTCGTTGGCAAATGTCGCATACGCGCCGACCATCTCAAATACGTTCGATTCGAACGTACCGAGGCACAACGCATACACGGGGTCGATGTAACTGCGCACGCCCATATTGTGAATGAAGTCGGCAACCGCTTCGGGCTGTTTCGACTGCTTCATAATCCACGCCGAATAGTTGTTGCGGCTGTTCGCCAAGCCCCACGACAGCGGGTGCAACACGCCGTCGTACTCGACCCGTCCCGCCTCCTTCGGCGACCAAGCCGTGCCGACGGCAGTCTCTATGGTTACGGGCAGATTCGGCACCATTGTGCATGGCGACATACCGAGGTGGTCGATTGCAAAGGTGTAGATGAACGGCTTGACGGTCGAGCCGATTTGACGTTTGCCCTGCTTCGCCATATCGTACTTGAAATATTGGAAGTTGGGTCCTCCGACATAAGCCTTTATGCAACCCGACTGCGGCTCTATCGCCACGAAACTTGCACGCATTATGCGCTTGTGGTGCAGAATCGAATCGCGCGGGGTCATCAGCGTGTCGCGCTCGCCACGGTAGGTAAATACCTTCATCTGACACTTTCGTCCGAAACTCTCGTAAATCTCCTTCTCGCTTACGCCCGCCGCTTTCATATTGTGGTAGCGGTCGGAGTAGCGCATGGCGCGCTTTACGATAGCCTCCGCCTCGTCGGGTGTCGATTCGACGAACAGGCGGCGCGACGAACGCACCTGCTCGTCCATCATCGGCTGTACGACCGTGCGCATCTGCTTCAACAGAGCCTGCTCGGCATACTCCTGCATCGAGGCGTTGATTGTGGTGTAGATGCGCAGACCGTCGCGGTATATGTTATACTCCGAGCCGTCCGCCTTGTGGTTCTTGTGGCACCAGCCGTAGAGCGGATTCTCGTCGTACTCGCGACAAGCCTCGTCGTAGTCCCATTCGGTGAGGAACTGTCGGCGTTTGGGTCGCTCGGCATTCATCACCAAGCGCAACATCTCGCGGAAATAGGTCGCCTGACCGCTGTTGTGCGAGATGGGCCGATAGTTGAGCGTTATGGGCAACGCCGCAATAGAGTCGTATTGCGCCCGCGTGATTGCACCCGCCTCCTCGATTCGTTGCAATACGAGGTTGCGCCGTTTGAGTGCGTTCTCGGGATTGCGCACGGGCGAATAGCGCGTCGGTGCGTTCACCACGCCGACCAACACTGCCGCCTCCTGCAAGTTGAGTTCGCTCGGCGACTTGCCGAAGAAGGTCATCGCCGCCGACTTTATGCCGAAGGCATTGGAGCCGTACTCCACCGTGTTGAGGTACATCGCCACAATCTCCTCCTTCGTGTAGTTGTATTCGAGCTTTATGGCTGTAATCCACTCCTTTAACTTCGCCACGACCAACTTTGCCGAGCGCACGATTTTGCCGTCGTTGCGCATATCGTCGCGCGGAAAGAGGTTTTTTGCCAACTGTTGCGTAACGGTCGAGCCGCCACCCTGTGCATGGTGGCGCAGAGCGATGGTCTTGATGCCGACACGCAGCAACGAAGGCAAATCCACACCCGAATGTCCGTAGAAACGGGCATCTTCGGTCGCTATGAGCGCGGCGGCGATAGGCGGCACGGTGCGCCCCGATATGCGCAACAACTGCGTGGAATCCTGCGGGAAGAGGTCGGCGTACTGCACATACGAGCGATTCTGCACGAAGAAACTGCCCAGCACCTTGCCGTCGTCGGCATAGATTTCGGTCGCCAGATTACTCTTCGGATTCTCCAACTCCTCGAACGACGGCATACGCCCGAATGCTCCGAGTGCCGTCAGCAACAACATTGCGAACAACACCCCGAACGGAGCTAGTGCCACAATCCACAGCCATTTGATGATGCGGGCAGTCTTGTCGCCGCCCTGTTTATTGGTCTTTTTCATAACTTTCGTCTATGCTTGTCTAAAACGGCAGACCGAGCCCTGCCGATATGTATATGCCCTTTTTGTTCGGTTTATAGACCGAAATGGTTATCGCCGTAGTCGCCGATGACGGCATACGGAAGAAGTTTACGTCGAATGTTACATCGCCGCCGTATGCGAAGAGCGACTTGCGCGTCTTGTTGGTCGTTATCAGTCCCGACGGGGTGATGAAGAAATATGGTCGGTCGAACGACGCAAAGTCGAATCCCAAATTCAGCCGAATACGCTTGAAATAGAGTATCGACGGGATTCCGCCCTCGGGATAGCACAACGGCAACTGATAGTTGAGCGAAGTGGCGACATAGTTGTCGCTCCGAATCTCGTTCGACGAGAATCCGCGCGGCAACAGACGGCTCGATGTGAACGAGAACGACGAAATCGTGTTGTCCGTGTGGAAACCGCCTATGGAGGTCTGATATGTCATAGCCAGCGACAACGAGTGGTGCGGGAAAAATCCCGGCAGATAACTCTTGCCATATACCGAAATCAGGTTACTGAAATGCGGATTGACGGGATTTATTGCGCAGTTCAGACTGATTAAGCCTCCGAACGGCGGAGCGAAATCCTTGTGCGCCATCTCGACGGTATTCTGATAGCCGATGCCGAAGTTGAGCGTGTGCAGACCCTCCGAGAATCCGATTTTTGCAAGGTTCGTCAGATTCGAGCCGTTCTTTTTCCAGCCGCTCATACGCGCCACCAATCCGTTCGAGTAGTTCCACACGGCGGAGATGCCGAGGTAGCGTGTGTGGTAACCCGCCTGAAAGTAGAGCGGCAGCGAGAGGCTCGCCTGTATGTTGTAGTATTTGCTCAATCGCGGTGCTTCGGGGAAGACCAATTCGTACTGTCCCGTCTTGTCGTTCTTCTGATACGAATAGGCATAATACATACGTTGCCTACCGCCATACGACGCACTCAATCCGATATTCAGTCCCAAGCCGTAGTAGCGCAACGTGCCTTTGTAGAACGAGCCCTCCTCCTTGTTCCAGCCCCACGTCAGGAAGCCTTCGGCACTCGACAGCAGGCTCTGCGACATAATCGTCGCGCCCAAATTGAAATTGAACTGCCCCTCCTCCATAATCTCGAACGGGTCATACGAAACGGGAGCCCACGAGTGGACGTTGAACAAGTGCACCGCCTTCGAGAAGTGGCGCGAGCGGTTGCGCTTGATGGTTTGCAGGGAGTCGCGCCCCGCAAAGCGCACGGTGTCGAGATTCACCACATTCCACTTTTTGCGTGGCGGATTGACCAAATTGACGGGCAGTCGGCTCGGCTCGACCGCGTGTAACTGCTCGCGCACGATGGTCTGCCGAGCAAGGTGATAGCCCTGTTTGTCGTAGGTCGTCATCAGCACCTGCCTGCCGTATGCGTCGGGACTTGGCGAGAACGAGCCGTAGCGCGACGAGGTGATGCGGTATTCGCGCCCTTCGGCAAGGTCGTAGCAGTGCGCCTCGTCCTTGCCCGAGGCGATTGAGCCGAAATAAAGCACACCCTCCTGCGCCCGCAGGTTGCTGATTGTGATATACGCACCTTGCGTGATGTGGTCGAACGTGCCGTCCTCGTTTACGCGCCCTATCCACATTCCGCTGTCGTCGGTCGCTATGAAATAGAGCCGTTCGGTCTTGTTGTCGTAGGCGAGCGAGTGAATCTCCACACCCGACGGTAGGTCGATGTGGCTCGTGCGCTCGAATCGCTTGCCGTGTATGCGGTTGGTCGCTATGCGGTAGGTGCCATTGGCAAAGTACTCGACCCACGCCAAGCGTGCGGTGTCGATTGCGGTAGGGTAGAG
>JBNMLI010000127.1:0-4891 GCA_050874765.1 Alistipes sp. | reverse complement strand
GGAGATGCCGTGCCGCGTCATCGACCGCACGCACCTGATACTCGACATCTTTATGTCGCGTGCGCAGACGGCATACGCGAAGACGCAGGTCGAATTGGCGCGTTGCGAGTATATGTTGCCCCGACTGGCGGGCTTGTGGACCCACCTCGAACGCCAGCGAGGCGGTACGGGTACCCGTGGCGGTGCAGGTGAGCGCGAAATCGAAACCGACCGCCGTATCGTGCGCAACCGCATCTCTAAACTCAAAGAGGATTTGCGCCGCATCGACCGTCAGATGGCTGTCCAACGCTCCAACCGTGGCAGTATGGTGCGCGTGTCGCTCGTCGGCTACACCAATGTCGGCAAATCGACGCTGATGAACCTCATCTCGAAGAGCGATGTGTTTGCCGAGAACAAACTCTTCGCCACACTCGACACGACGGTGCGCAAGGTGGTGTTCGACAATCTGCCGTTCCTGCTCTCGGATACGGTGGGCTTTATCCGCAAACTGCCGACCGAACTCATCGAGTCGTTCAAATCGACCCTCGACGAGGTGCGCGAGGCGGACCTGCTGATTCACGTCGTCGATATTTCGCACCCGCAGTTCGAGGAGCAAATCGATGTCGTTAAGCAGACATTGCAGGACATCGGCGCGGGCGACAAACCCGTCTATCTGGTCTTCAACAAGATTGATGCCTATACCTATATTAAGAAAGACGAGGACGACCTGACCCCTGCCACGCGCGAAAACCTCTCGCTCGACGACCTGCGCGAGAGCTGGTTTGCCAAGCAGAACACGCCGTGCATCTTCATCTCGGCGCAGGAGCGCACCAATATCGAGAAGTTCCGCAAAGACCTCTATGGTATGGTGCGGGAAATCCATTGCGGTCGTTATCCATTCAACAATTTCCTATACTAATGCTATGATTACGACCGCAATATATAAGTCTGTTACCCACCCCCCGCACCCCCTCCTGTGAGGGGGCTTGCAAGAGGCGGTCGTTATCCTTTTAACAATTTTCTGTATTAGGGGAAAGGTATAACCTTGTATAAATAAGTAACTTAAAAAACATAATATATTATGCTGCACATCATCGACCAACAAAATTCGTTGCTCAACAAGTTCATCGCCGAGTTGCGCGACAAAGAGATTCAGAAAGATTCAATGCGCTTCCGTCGCAACATCGAGCGCGTGGGCGAAATCGCCGCCTTCGAGGTTTCCAAGGAATTAAATTACTGCTCAAAGGTTGTCGAAACTCCGCTGGGTAAGGCTACCGTTATGTCCATCAGCGACACTGTCGTGCTGGCAACCATCTTGCGCGCCGGTCTGCCGTTCCATCAGGGTTTCCTCAACTATTTCGACGATGCACAGAACGCCTTTGTGTCGGCATACCGTAAAAGCACGTTCGACGGCAAGTTCATCATCAAGGTGGAGTACATCTCGTGCGGCTCGCTCGAAGGCAAGACGCTGATTCTGGTTGACCCGATGCTCGCAACGGGTTCGTCGCTCGTGGCTGCCTACGAGGCTCTGTGCGCCAAGGGTGGTCAGCCTGCCCATACGCACCTCGTGTCGGTTTTGGCAAGCCGTCAGGGTGTCGATTATGTTCAGAAGCACACCAACCCCGAAACCGTTTCGCTCTGGTGTGCAACCGTCGATGAGCACCTCAACGACCGCAAGTATATCGTACCGGGTTTGGGCGATGCGGGCGACCTTGCCTTCGGCGAGAAAATCGGATAGACGCAATCCCTGCCTGCTTACGGCAAAACGAAAGTGGTGGACGCAGCAAAGTGTCCACCACTTTTGTTTATCCCTGTTCCGCCCAAATCGGCACGCGAGTGCGGACGGTGTGTGCGCCTATTTCAGTTTCGAGGAAATCAGCGACATAAACTCCTCGCGCGTGCGCGGGTCGGAGAGAAATATGCCCGTGAAGGCGGAGGTCGTCGTGGCAGACCCCTGCTTCTCGATGCCGCGCATCTGCATACACATATGCGACGCCTCTATAACCACAGCCACGCCTACGGGGTTGAGTGCCTGCTGTATGGAGTCGCGAATCTGTACCGTCAGTCGCTCCTGCACCTGCAAACGGCGTGCGAAGCAATCGACCACGCGGGCTATTTTCGACAGCCCCGTGATGTAGCCGTTCGGAATATAGGCGACATGCGCCTTGCCGACGAACGGCAACATGTGATGTTCGCAGACCGAATAGACCTCGATGTCCTTGACCAACACCATCTGCTTGTACTCCTCGCGGAAAATCGCCGACCGCAGAATCTCTATCGGGTCCTCGTTGTAACCTTTGGTGATATATGCCCACGCCTTTGCCACGCGCTCGGGCGTTTTGAGCAATCCTTCGCGCTCGGGGTCTTCGCCCAGCAGTTGCAGAATCGCCTTGTAGTGGGCTTTGAGTTGCTCTATGGTGTCGGGATTGTAGATGTCGTCCCGACGATAGTTGCGTATTTCGTCCTCCATATCTTCTTACTCTCTGTTTTGTAAAAATTCCACCAATTTGCGCACGGCACGTCCGCGGTGCGAAATGGCGTTCTTCTGCTCGGCACTCATCTCGGCAAACGACCGCTCGAAACCCTCGGGTACGAACAGCGGGTCGTAGCCGAAGCCTCCGCAACCCGCCTCTGCCTCGGCAATATGCCCATCGACACGCCCCTCGAAGAGATACTCGCGTCCATCGAGAATCAGCGCGATGACCGTGCGGAAATGCGCCCTGCGGTCGCCTACACCCTCCAAATTGTGCAACAACAGACGGTTGTTCGCCGCAAAATCATGACCATCGGTGGCGTAGCGAGCCGAGTGCACACCCGGTGCACCGCACAGAGCATCGACCTCCAAACCCGTGTCGTCGGCAAAGCAGTCCGCCCCCGTGCGCTCGTGGACATAACGCGCCTTTTGCAGTGCGTTGCCTTCGAGTGTGGCGGCGGTTTCGGGAATCTCCTCCGTGATGCCGCACTCGGCAAGTGTGCGCAGGTGGAACGCATCGCCCAATACCGCCTGCACCTCCTCGACCTTGTGGGCGTTGTTGGTGGCAAAAATTATCGTGTTTTCCATCTTCGTAAGTCGTTTTTTGTGTTACAGGCGCGCCGTTTCGAGGCAGGCAAGACGGTCGTCGGCATCGCACTTGTCGATAATCGCCTTCACTACCGTATCTATCTCCGAATCAGCCGAATAATCGGCGGGGCAGACGTGGTTCACGCGGTTGTCGCGAATCAGCGTGTTCATCTCCCTGCGCTTGCTGTGGTCGGCAGGGTCATAGACGGCAATGGAGTGTCCGCCGAAGTTCTTGACCAACCGCATGCAGGGTATGTCTGTCGTACCGTCGCCGACATAAATCATGTGCGAGAACGGCACGGGGCGCGACTTCTCTTCCATATACTCGTTCACCTTCTTGGTGTCGTAAACCGACTCGACGCCCTTGTTGATTTTGAAGATGAATTGCGTCTTGTTGGTGTAGTTCACCGCCACGGCAGGCCAGTAGGCGATGCCGTCCACATTGTAGAGGAACGAGCAGGCGTAGATTTTGCGAAAGCGGTCGGCAATCGCCGTACCCTCGATAATCTCCTTCAAGCCCGACGAGTTGATGTAGTGGAGAATTTTTATCCCGCGCTCCTCGCCGTAGGCATTTATGCGGTCGAACCACTGCTCGACACCGGGGTAGAAGGTTACCTTGCGCCCCGACTCCTGAAACGCCTCGCGGCGCAACGACAGCCCCTTTGCCTGTGCCGCCTGAATCATACGCGCCATATATGCCAGAATCTGGTCGGCGTCCTGCTCCTCCGCCAAGGCATTCGACTCCGACCAAAACTCCTTGTTGCTCTTGCCTACTGCCGGAATGAAGTCGTACTCCTGCATATTGCCCGCAGCCAAAGTGCCGTCGAAATCGTAAATCAACGCAATGGTAAATCTGTACTGTTTTTCGCCCATACTCTTAAATATGTGTCCAATAACGGAATTTCAGTCCAAAGGTAACACTTTTTTCACTATTTTTGCATACACACAATCGCAGAATACAAATTTTAGATAATTATGGAGTTCAACGATTTACTCTCCCGCCGTCGCAGCGTGCGCCGTTTCTCGGACAGTGTCGTACCGCGCGAAGTCATCGAGCGGGTGCTTGCCGCCGCACTGACGGCACCATCGGCACGCAATGCCCGCTCAACGCGTTTTATGGTCGTCGCCGACCGCGACACAATCGCCCGCATGGCACAGATGCGCGACTACGGCTCGGCATTTATGGCGGGCGCGCCCGTGGCAATCCTCGTGATGGGCGACACCGCGGCGAGCGACCTGTGGGTGGACAACTGCGCCATCTCGGCAACGCTGTTGCAACTCGCGTGCGTCGATGCGGGTCTTGCCTCGTGCTGGGTTCATGTGGCGGGTCGTCCGCGCCTGAAAGCCGAACCGCAGGGACAGACGGCAGAGCAGTACCTGCGTACGTTGCTGCCCATTCCCGAGCAGTGGCTCGTCGAGTGCATCATAGCCTGCGGCTACTCCGACTTTACGCCCGCACCGCTGCCTGCGCACGACGATTCGCAGTCGATTGTTTGGTACGAAGCGAAATAGTCCGAAAATTTTGAATAACTTTGTCCGCCGTAAAGCACAACAGTAAAATCCGAAAACAACAAACAACAATCCTATGAATAAAAAACCTTGTGTTTTGGTATCGGGCGGAGCGGGCTACATAGGCTCCCACACCGCCGTCGAACTCATCGGTGCGGGTATGGACGTGGTCATCGCCGACAACCTCACCAATGCCGATATGTCGGGTGTCGAGGGCGCACGCCGCATCACGGGAGTCGATATTCCCTTCGTCGATGTCGATTGCTGCGACCGCAAGGCGTTTGCCGAGGTATTCCGTCGCTACGACTTCGATTCGGTAATCCACTTCGCCGCCTATAAGGC
>JBNMLI010000126.1:0-4903 GCA_050874765.1 Alistipes sp. | reverse complement strand
GGCTTGGTCATCGACCGTTCCAATTCGGGTCCCGGTGGTTCGATGCGTGTTACGTTGCGAGGCGAGTCGTCGGTCGATTTGAGCAACAACTCGGCTCTGTTCGTCATCGACGGCGTGCCGATGTACAACACCTCGACCTCATCTACCGCAGGCGAGGACTCGACCTATGCAATCGACTATGGCGATGGCACGAGCGACGTGAATCCCGACGACATCGAGAGCATCACGGTGCTGAAAGGTCCTGCCGCCACGGCACTCTACGGTTCGAGTGCGGCAAACGGCGCGATTGTCATAACGACCAAGTCGGGCGATAAGCAGGAGGAGAGCCTGCGCGTGAGCTACTCGACAAGCGTTATGTTCGAAACCGTAACCACCTCGCCCGACTTGCAATACACTTATGGTCAGGGCGATTCGGCAGACTACTATTACTACCTGCGCAACGGCGACAATGTGCGCGGCTCGGGCTACCACCCTCTGCCTGCATACAAGAACAACGTGAGCCTCGAATCGTGGGGCCCGCGTATGGACGGCTCGTTGCAATACCAATACTACGACGACCGCCGTTCAATCGGTGGCTCCTATAATGCCGATGGCGATTTCCAGCGTACCGCAACTCCGTTCGTTAGCAAGGGCGACTGGTTCAAATCTTATTTCCGCACGGGCGAAACCTACACCAATACGGTTTCACTCTCGGGTCGTATCAACAAGAAAAATTCCCTGCGCGTAACCATTAGCGACTACCGCAACAAGGGCATAGTGCCGAATACGCCAAACAACAAACAGTTCGTGTCGGTCAAAACCCGCAGCGCAATCACCCGCTGGCTGACGGCAGAAACATCGCTCAACTACCGTCGTCAGCACTGCGACAACATACCGACTTCGTCGGGTTACGGTTCTACGGCTATTATGTACGGTCTGTGGACATACGCTCCCAATGTCGATATGTCGTGGGTGCGCAACTATTGGCTCGACGGCAAAGAGAACGTACAGCAGGACACCTCGCTCTCGGGCGGTAAAAACAATGCCTACTTCCTTGCCAACGAGTGCGTCAATACACAGGCTCGCGACCGTGTCTATGGCAACGTGAAATTCGACATCACGCTCTATAAGGGGCTGACGCTGATGTTGCGCGGCGGTGTGGATATGAACAAAGATTTCCGTACCCAGCGTCAGGCAACCTCCACGCAGGCAAATCCAGATGGCTGGTATCGCGAGCAGAATATCTCGTCGATGCAGTATTCGGGCGAGTTCCTGCTCAAATACGACCGCAAGATAGGTGCCGACTTCAACATCACCGCCAACTTCGGCGGCAGCATTCTGAACCGCAACTATCGTCGCCACGCGCAGACTGCCGACAAACTCAAACAGGCGGGACTCTACACGCTTGCCAATTCGCTCGGCGAAGTGAAGGTCGATAACTACGGCTACGAGCGTCAGACCAATTCGCTCTATGGCTTGCTGACATTTTCGTGGCGCAACGCCATCTTCATTGATGTTACGGGGCGCAACGACTGGTCGAGTACCCTGCCGAAGAACAACCGCTCCTATTTCTATCCGTCGGTTTCGGGTAGTATCGTGCTGAACGACCTTCTCGATTTCGGCAGCACCAACGGCACGGTGAACCTGCTCAAATTGCGTGCTTCGTGGGCGCAGGTGGGTCATGACACATCGCCATACCGCATCGAGGACTACTTGCGCAGTACCAAATTCCCGGGCGGTACGACAATCCCTACATCGAAATCGAACAGCAACCTCAAACCCGAAATCGTAACTTCGTGGGAGGTGGGTGTCGATTTGCGTATGTTCCAAAACCGACTGTTGATTGATGCCGCCTACTACGACGGCAAGAGCAAGAACCTGATTGCCAATATGCCGGTTACCTACTCTACGGGCGAGAACAGCGTCTATACCAATGCCGGTACAATCCGCAACTGGGGTGTCGAACTCTCGGCGCAGGGCGTGCTTGTCCGCTCGCACAATGTCGAGTGGCGCGTAGGTGCCAACTGGTCGATGAACCGCAACAAGGTGCTCTCGCTCGGCGAGGGTATCGACCAGTGGATTGTGGCCCGCTACTCGTCGCACGCGCTTATGACCGCCTACAAGGGCAGTTCGCTGACTTCGATGTACGGCAAGGGTTACAAACGCGCACCCGAAGGCTCCTATGCACTCACCGCCGACGGCTCGATGCGCGATGTGTCGGGTATGATAGTCCTCGACAAACAGGGCAAACCGCTCACCGACGAGGATTTGACCTACATCGGCGATTGCAGTCCGAAGTGGCGCGGCGGTTTCAACACCTCCGTGGCGTGGAAGGGACTGAAATTCTCCATCAGCTTCGACGGTCAGTTCGGCGGACACGTCTTCTCCTACACCAACTGGGTGCTCAACTACCGCGGTAAGGGTAAGGCTACGCTCGCAGGTCGTGAGGGCGGTATGGTGCCGAAGGGTGTCGTGCTGATGGCTGACGGCAACTACAAAATCAACGACTACGCCATTCCGCGTTCGCAAATCTCCGACTACTACCATTCGGCATACAACAACACCAACGCCGAGGCTAACTTCGTCAGTACGCAGTTCCTCAAACTGCGCGAGGTGCGCTTGGAGTACTCGTTCCCGAAGAAACTGCTTGCCCGTACCCGTGTAATCAAGGGTCTGACGGTGGCTGTCTTCGGCAACAACCTCGCTTGTTGGAGCAAATTCCCGGGTTGGGACCCCGAAGGGGTTTCGATGCGTGGCGATGCCATCGTGCCGGGATTCGAGATTCTGCAAATGCCTTCGGGCGCACAATATGGTGCAAGTCTGAAAATCACATTCTAACCGTAGCGTAATATGAAACACTATATATCAAAAACTATATTCGCCGTTGCCGCCATTGTGGCGACAATGACCTCGTGCGCCAAGTTCGACGATATGAATCGCAACCCATACGCCGTCTACGATGCACCTGCCGAGTCGTTCGTGCAACCGCTGCTCTACAATACCGAGTACGCACTTGTCGAGCGCACGCGCGATTTGGTGGCGGAGATGATGCAGTACAGCCTGAACGTCAGCTCCGAGATAACATCGCAGATGAACTACAACTACTCGATTACCGAATCCGTAATCGCCTCGTTGTGGCAAAATCTCTATTTGCAGGCAGGCAATGCCGAGTATATGCTCAACACCGCCCGCAAGGAGGATAATCCTGCGATGACGGGTGTCGCACTCATTCTCAAAGCTCTCATTATGTCCAACATCGCCGATGCCTACGGCAATGTGCCCTATTTCGATGCGGCGCGCATCGCCCTGCAACAGAACAAGGAGATAAGTTACACCACGACTTACGACGAGCAGGAGGAAATCTACAAAGACCTCTTCCGTATGCTCGAAGAGGCAAACTCGTCGTTCGTGCTGGCGGAACAGGCCGTTGCGGAGGGTACGCTCGACAGTGCCGATTTCAGCCCGTTGTGCGACTATATGTACGGTGGCAAAGTCGCGCTGTGGCGACGCTTCGGCAACTCGCTCTACCTGCGTCTGCTGATGCACTCTGCGCTCAAAGTGCAGGAGCAGGGTGGCTTGATTGACCTCGGCGAGGAGTACGGTCAGCTGAACGTGAGCACCAAAATTGCCGAACTCTACGACTGTTACCTCTCGGGTAGCGGCGACTATCCCGTTATGCGCAATCGTGCCGATGCCGCGCTGGTCGGTTTCAGCAACACCAATTCGGCTCTCTACACGCCTTTCTACGCAATTACCTCTGGTATCTGGAACAGTATGATTGCCTGCTCGACCATCGTCGATAAGATGGTCGATACTTCGCGCCGCTTCGAGGACCCGCGCTACTACTTCTACTTTACCAAACCTCTCGGCGCGCCTACACAGTGGCTCAAAAGCGATTTGGACGCATATATGGACAGCAAAATCTCATCGGCGGGCAACTCGCTCATCGGGCGTTATCCGCGCGGTGCGTCGGGTCAGCAGAACAACCTGCAAAATGCCGACCACTACGCGCTGATGAACTTCTCCGAGCAGATGTTCATCTTCGCCGAGGCGGGTCAGCGCGGTTGGCTCGGCATGGCATATCCCGCAGTGAAACAACTCTATTTGCAGGCTGTTGCCGAGTCGGTGTACGAATGGAATCCGACCGTTACCGCTGCGAGCGATACGGTTGTCGCGTTCCTCGACACGCTGGCTTCGGAAATCGATGCCGACAACGCGCTCGAAACTATCTTGACCCAAAAGTGGATTGCCACCTATTGGGTCGGCATCGAGTCGTGGTGCGACTATCGCCGCACGGGCTATCCGTTGCTTAAAACCAACGGTCCCGCAGCCGAGAACAACTCCATACTTCCTACCCGTCTGCGCTATCCTGCCGACGAGAAGTATCGCAATCCGAAGAGTTATGCCGATGCCGTTGGCGGTTGGCTCGGCGGAAGCAACAATATGCAGAGCGATGTGTGGTGGGCTTCGACCGCCGAAAGCCGCCTGCAACGACAAAAAGGTCGTCAATAAAACAGCAAAAACAGAGTACCAGATATGAAACGATATATAATTTTGATGCTTGCAACGCTTGTCGCCCTCATGCCGACAGGCTGCAAGAAGAGCGAAACCTCCGACGATGTGGTAACGACGCCGATTGAGGTAACATATACGCTTAACGGCGAGCAGGTGCGTTCGCTGCCGTTCAACTCGTCGAGCCGCAGCGTGCGCGTCGATGTCGCACTCAACAACCAATATATCCATTGGAACATCATCTCCGATGCCGAGTGGTGCTCGGTCGTCGAGGAGGAGCATTGCGGCGATGGCGGATTCACGCTCAATATCGCGTCGAATACCGATTTCACCGACCGTGTGCCGGCACGCCTTACCTTTGTGGCAGGTCTGTTCCGCGGCTTCGAGATGGAGGTGTCGCAATCGGGCAACG
>JBNMLI010000125.1:0-4953 GCA_050874765.1 Alistipes sp. | reverse complement strand
CGTTGCATATATTATAGTCGTCTTCGCCATGCTCGTCCCGATATTGAGTGCGTGGCGCAGTTTGGTCGTATTCGGGCAACCGATGTTTTTCGGCATTGCGCGTATGCGTTATATGCTGATTCTGTTGATGGCATTCCACCTCTACTACACCGACTACTCGTTCAAGACACTCATGCGGCAAATCAACGCCGTAAACATCTTCATCGCCGTCAGTTCGATTATACTGTTCTATATCTTCGGCGTGGATAATATGGTCGCCGAAAAACAGTTCTTTACGGTCTATTCCGCCGATACCGAGGCTGCTGCCGATGCCATCAAGGGCGCGAAACTCACCTACTGCTCCCAACTGATATTCGTGTCGGTCATCTACTATATGACCTCGTGCATACGCAAGCTCAATACCAAAGATGCCGTTATGCTCGGCATTCTGCTCTTCTACACGCTCTTCGTACACAAGGGTCGTCAGCCGCTGGTTGCCTACGCCGCCGTGTTCGTAGGTTATATGGCAACCAACCTCAATGCCCGCAACATCGCCATAAGCATCGCCACGGTGTGTGCCGTCGGCTACCTGTTCATCAGCGACAACTCGCTGACCAACCGCTACACCACCATCTTGGAGGGCGATTACAGCACCGACACCTCCGCATTGGCGCGATTTGCCGAAATCGAAGATGTGATGCCGTATATAGGCAAATATCCGATAGGCGGCTTCGGGTGCCTCTCCTACCACTTCAACGATGGTTTTTTCAGCGTGTTCAACGAGTATTTCTATATCGAGGACATTGGCATAATAGGCGTTATGGCGCGTGGAGGTCTTGTGCTAATTTTCCTGTGCGGCTTATTCTACTATTTGTGCCTGAAATACCTGTTCCGAGTCAAGGACGACGACCACCGTGCATTTATCCGCAATTTTTTCATTGCCGCCATCGTATTGACATTTACAGGTAGCGACATACTTACCTGTACGCCATCGTTCCTTATATTCTTCATCTACCCTATGCTCTATGCACCGGCAAAGAAGAGGGAGGTCGAAAAATTGTTCCAGTTCAGATTATGAGAAAAATCTACATATTCGACTATATCGGCACCCATTGCGGTATGCACTACTACAATGCCGTTTTCAGGGAGTTGCTCTCCGAGATTCCCGACAACGATGTCGAGATACTCTCCAACTATACCGACACCGCACAGTACAAGCCTTTTCTGCGCAACTTCTATGTCCGCAACAAAATCGCAGGTGTTATCATACTCCTTTACGACTTCATAAAGTTGTTATGCAAGCGCATCGCCGAGCCGCGTGCCACCTTCATTATCCTATCCTACGGCAACCCAATCGATGTGGGCTTCATACTGTTTGCCTGCGCCGTTGCACGCCATACGGTTGTCGATATCCACGAGGCTGTGGCACAAGACGCCGAACACAAACGCTGGCTGGTCGCACTCTATGGCTTCCTGTATGCCCGTTGCGTCAAGAGTGTGATTATCCACTCCGAGCGCACCCGCTCGTTTATGCAGCGGTTCGGCTTCAAGGGGCGCACGATGTATGTTCCCCACTTTAAGTACGCCCTCAAAACAGACTACGACACAGCCAATATCGCTGCCGATGTGCGCAATGCAATCGCCAAGGATAAGACCAACGTTCTGTTCTTCGGCAATCTAACCTACAACAAGGGTGTCGATATTCTGCTCAATGCCTACCTTGCGTTGCCCGACACAGCCAAACAGCGGCTCAATATAATCGTGGCAGGACGCGACATCGACGGCACAGTGGGCAAAGTAAACGTGAGTGGCGAAGAGAACGTTCATCTCATTTTGCGCCATATATCGGACGACGAACTGGTGATGCTCTACGCCTCGACCGACTTCATCGCCCTGCCCTATCGCCAGACGTCGCAAAGCGGCATTCTCGAAATGGCATTCTATTTCCGCAAGCCTATCATCGCGAGCCGCATAGAGTATTTCGAGTATATGCTCTCGCGCTTCTCCTCATTCGGTATGCTCTCGGGCAATACGGTTGAGGAGTATGCTCGTACGCTCGCTTTGCTGCCCGACACCGACCGCCGTGCATTCTATCGTGCCGACGAATACGACCTCTACTGCAACCGCAAGGAGATGGCGGAATTTGTCATCGAATTTAAGAAATATCTCGACTTATGAAACACCGATATAAGACATTTGCACGTGGCGGCTTCGCCCACTACAAGGCAGTCGTATGCCTATGGCTGTTGCGCTATTTCCCCTCAACACGCACACGGCGACACATCTTCGTGCGTTGGAGCGGCGTGCAACTGCTCGGCGACAACTACTTCATAGCCTCCGATGTGCAGTTCGA
Source organism: Alistipes sp. (assembly GCA_050874765.1). Taxonomy (GTDB): domain Bacteria; phylum Bacteroidota; class Bacteroidia; order Bacteroidales; family Rikenellaceae; genus Alistipes. The sequence goes on along the minus strand of JBNMLI010000125.1, from coordinate 2,621 downwards.
CTCGGTCTATCCGCAGAACATTATTTTGCACGACGATGTTCACCTCACATCGGGTGTTCGTCTGCTCACCCATCTGCTCGACACCAATAACCCCGACCGCAACGATATTCATTGGGTCGAGGGTCATATCGAGATTGGCGAACACGCCTTTATCGGTACCGACACAATCATCACGGGCAATGTGCGCATCGGACGCGGTGCCATTATCGGCGCAGGCAGCGTCGTAACGAAAGATGTACCCGACTACGAAATATGGGCAGGCAATCCTGCACGATTCATCAAAAAAAGACCTTAATAAATTATAAGTAAAATTATGGACGGCTCGATTATAGTTACCTACCGTTGTCCGATGCGTTGCAAGATGTGCAACATCTGGGACAACCCGACTTCTCCGCAGGAGGAGTTCAAACCCGAATTGCTCAACAAACTTCCGCACATGAAGAGCGTGAACATCACGGGCGGAGAGCCGTTCGTGCGCGAGGACATCGAGGAGATTGTCAAGGTGCTGCTCACCAAAACCGACCGCATCGTATTCTCGACCAGCGGCTACTTCTCCGACCGCATCATCGCCCTTGCACGCAAGTATCCGCAACTCGGCTTCCGCATCAGCATCGAGGGACTCTCGTGCAAGAACGACGAACTGCGCGGTCGCAGCGGCGGCTTCGATAAGGGCTTGCGCACACTGCTCGAACTCCGACGCATGGGCATCAAGGACATAGGCTTCGGCATAACCGTTTCCAACAACAATTCGGCAGATATGCTCGATTTGTACGAACTCAACCGCAATCTGAAAATGCAGTTCGCCACCGCCTCGTTCCACAATTCGTTCTACTTCCACAAGTACGACAACAAGGTAACCAACATCAACGAGGTGTGCGCCAATTTCGACGAGCTGATTCAGCGACTTATGCACGAGCGTTCGCCGAAATCGTGGTTCCGCGCCTTCTTCAACCTCGGTCTTATCAACTACATCAAGGGCGGACGGCGTATGTTGCCGTGCGAGGCGGGTAGCGAAAACTTCTTTATCGACCCGTTCGGCAACGTACTGCCCTGCAACGGTATGGAGGCTTCGTGCTGGTACGAAACGATGGGCAACCTGCACGAGAGTGCGACATTCGACGAAATCTGGAACAGCGACCGCGCCAAAGCCGTGCGCGACAAGGTGGCGCATTGCCCCAAAAGTTGCTGGATGATAGGCTCCGTTTCGCCAGTGATGAAGAAATATATCACGCACGTTGCACCGTGGGTGTTGAAAAACAGACTGCGCGTTGCCATGGGCGGACGCGTCGATACTTCGTGCATACCCTTCTACCATGTAGGCAACAACGACCTGCAAGGTCTGCGCACCGCGAAGGAGAACAAATAAAACTGTACGCTTATGAAAATCGCATTTATCGGAGGACGCGACATACACATACTCGGCGGCATCGAGAACTATATGTTCAGCCTCGCCACCCACCTCGCCGCCATGGGGCACGAGCCGATAGTCTATTGCGAGAGCGACCGCAACGCCACCGAATATGTAAACGGCTTCAAGGTTATCCACCACAAGTCGATAGGCGGAAGGTTTCTCTGCAAAATTCTGCTCTCGCTCCGCTCGACGATAGATGCGCTGTGCAACGAAAAGGGGGTCGAATACTTCCACTACAACGCTTGGCCTCCGTCGCTTTGGTCGTGGATTCCGCGCCTGTGCGGTCGCAAGGCACTGTTGCAGGGACACGGTTTGGAGTGGAAACGCACCAAATACAGCCCCATGCAACGACGCATAATGCACTTTATGGAGTGGCTGACCGCCAAGATGCACCGCAACATAATAGTCGTCAGCGACGAGCAACGCGACTATTTCGCCTCCGCCTACCACCGCCACTGCACGACAATTCCGACCGCCATAAACCTGCCCGCACCCGACGAGCGCGATAGCGACATACTCGCCCGTTACGGCTTGACCCGAGGGGGCTATTTCCTCTTCCTCGGTCGATTGGTGCAGGACAAAAATCCCGACTACCTTATTCGGGCATACAAAGCTTCGGGCATCACCTCCAAGCGATTGGTCATCGCCGGCAACAACGACCAACTGCCCGACTATGTCGCTTCACTGCACGCGCTGGGCGACGATTGCGACCGCGTGGTGTTCACGGGTGCGGTCTATGGTGCCGACAAAAACACACTGCTGCGCAACTGCTTTGCCTTCTGCATACCCTCCACCATCGAGGGCCTTGCCATAACTCTGCTCGAAGCGATGAGTTATGCGCGGCTCTGCATAGCCTCCGACATACCTGCCAACCGCGAGGGATTGGGCGCAAACGGCATCTGGGTCAAGGCTGAGGACGAGGGAGATTTGGCAGAAAAACTGCGCTATACGACCGAGCATTATGCCGAACTGTCGCCGTTGGAGGCAAAAAATTACGAACGCGTCCGCGAGCATTTTACTTGGGACAAAATATCTGCACAATATATCGAATATCTGAAATCCTTATAACCGCTATGAGTTCTATGACCAATACCACCGCCGACCGACTCTTCACCCTCCTGCGCCTTGCGCTGTGGCAACGCGACGAAAATATCGCCGTTTTCGACGGCATCACGCAGAGCGGGTGGAACGAGATATACGACCTTGCGCT
>JBNMLI010000124.1:0-4996 GCA_050874765.1 Alistipes sp. | reverse complement strand
TGGCAGGGAGCGTGTAGCCGAGCGTGATGTTCTTCAAACGGCAGTAGCGCGCATTTTGCAGATAGCGGTCGTTTGCCTGACGCAATGTACCGCGACCGCTCGCCGCGAGCGAACCGCGCAGACGCGGCCAGTAGGCGTTCGGATTAGGATTCTCCTCCGTCCAGCGCGATTCGTTCTGCCAAGGCAGACTGTAACCGTAGGCGCGGTTGTACTGACCCCAGAAGAGTCCCGACTCGCCCGCAGGATACCAATCGCGTTTCATCACGCCTTGGAAAAATACCGAGAAGTCGATGCCGTTCCAACCTGCCGAGATGTTCAGACCGAAGTTGTAGCGCGGCGACGAGTTACCGATTTTCTTCAAGTCGCCGTGGTCGTTCAGACGGTTTGAGCCATTGTTCACGACGCCGTCGTTGTTGAGGTCGGCGAATTTCAGGTCGCCCGCATTCCACGACTTCGCATCGCCGCTCCAAAATGTCTTCTCCTGTGCGGTCAGGCCCCAAGCCTGCGCCTCCTCGTCGGTGGCGAAGAGTCCATCGACGTGATAACCCCAAATCTCGCCGAGGGTCATACCTTCGTAGTAGGTTTGGTTGTAGATTGTCGGCAGCGTGTTCGATTTGCTGGTGTATTTGGTGATTTTCGATACGCTGTCCCAAACCGAGAAGCGAATGCCGTAGGTGAACGGCTTGCCACCCGCTTGGAACGAGTCGTTCCATGCAATCGATGCCTCCCAACCGCGTGTGCGCATATCGGCATTGTTGCCGTAAGGTGCGGCATAACCCGCCACGGCAGGCAACTCCGAGCCTACGACGAACATATCGCGCGTATCCTTCTGATAGATGTCGCCGACCAGCGTCAGACGATTGTTGAGGAAGCCCAAATCCAAACCGAGGTCCATTGTTTCGGCTGTCTCCCAAGTGAGCGAATCGGGAATGACGGTCGAAGGCGCAGTCGTGTATGTGCCTTGCGTGCCGTTCGTGATGAGGCTCATCTTGGTGAACGAGAGCAACTCCATATACTTGTACGGCGACACGTTGCCGTTGCCCGCCTTACCTATGGAGAAACGCCACTTGATGTTGTCAATCCACGGCGCGTTGTTCTTGATGAAGCCCTCCTCGGACATACGCCAGCCGATGGATGCCGACGGGAAGAAGCCCCAACGCTGATTGGCAGGGAACTTCGACGAGCCGTCGTAACGACCGCTCAACTCGACCAGATATTTGCTCTTGTAGTTGTAACTTGCGCGATAGAATACGCCGACAAAACCCCAGTCGTAGGAGTTGCTGTCGCGCAAAACGTAGTTCGTACCCGACATGAGCGAGTAGTTCGGTTTGCCCTTGGCGATGAAGCCGTCACGCTCCATAAAGGTGTTGCGGGCGCGCTTGTGCTCGATGTTCCAACCCGCCATAACATTCAGATAGTGTGCCTCGGGCAGTTTAGGAGTGAACGAGAGGTAGGCGTTGCCGCTGTGATACTGGGTCTGCGTTTCGGTGGTGCGCAGGCGCGATGCGGCAGGGTAGGTGATAGCCGCCATCTCGGGACCGTTCTTGTAGGTTACCTGCGAGATGACATCGTTCTGTCGCGAGTGATTGTAGAGATAGGAGTAGTCCGCCTTGGCAACGAGTACATCTTTGAGAATGTTGATGGTGAGGAACGTCGAGTTCTTCATATCGAACTTCTCGTTCTCGCGATAGGTGTTGCCCTCCGCCATATTGGCATAACCCGTATAGACTGCTGCTGCCGTCCACGAACCGTCGGGATTGGTTACGCGGGTAACGGGGAAGCCTTGGTGTTCGAGGTTACGACGCACCGACAGTGCGGGGTCGTATGTTGTAGGTTGGTGGTAGCGACGACGTACGAAGTCGATGTTGTCCTCCAACGTGAGCCACTTGGTGATGTTCACCGTGCCTTTGGCGCGAACGTTCATCTGGCGGAACTTCTCGTTGCCGACCTTGTAGATGCCGTCCTGCTCGAAGTAACGCGCCGAGGCGATGAACGTAGCTGTCTTGCCACCGCCCGATACGCGCAGGTTGTGCTGGTGCGAAGTGGTCGATTTGCGATAGAACATATCGTACCAGTTCATATTGCTGCCGTAGTATTGGTAGCGTCCGCTCTCGTCCACGCCCCAGTCGAGATAACTCTGCTGCGGGTCGTTCATACGGCGCATATACTCGTCCTCCCACGATTGCGTCCACGGGAAGAAGTTGTTGATACCCGTCGGGAGTTTGTGCGAATAGCCCGTGTAGGCGGTCTTGAAGTTGTTGTACCAGATGAGGCTGTTGTGTTCCGATTGCGGACGGACGGTCTCCGAGATGATGGACACGCTACCGCTGTAATCGACTGCCACGCGGTCGGCTTTCGCCTTCTTGGTCGTAACGAGTACCACACCGAACGCACCGCGTGCACCGTAGATGGCTGTCGAGGAGGCGTCTTTGAGTACCGAGATGCTCTCGACGTCCTCGGGGTTCATTGCCGTCAGGTCGCCCTCGACTCCGTCGATGAGGCACAACGCCGAACCGCCTGCACCGATTGATTGCGTGTTGGCTCGGATATTGATTGTCGCGGAGCGGTTAGGCTTGCCATCGACCATGTTGATGTTCAAACCCGGAATCTGTCCTTGGAGCGAACGAATAAGATAGGCATTCGGGCGGTTCTCAATCTCCTTGCCCGAGATGTTCTCGACCGCGCCGACTATGTTGCGTCGCCGCTGCGTGCCGTAACCTACGACCACGACATCGTCGAGTACGTTCTGCTCCTCTGCCAGCGTAACCTGAATCGAGGTGCGCTGACCGATTTTGATGTGCTGTGTTTTATAGCCGAGGCTCGATATTTCGAGCGACTCCTCGGGCGAAGCGGCGATGGAGAAACCGCCTTGCAGGTCGGTCGATACGCCGCGCATGGTGCCTTCGACCATGACGGTAACGCCCGGCACGGGTTCGCCCTTCTGCGTAGATACGGTTCCGGTGATGGTCCTATTCTGTGCAAGGACTTCGCCGGCAGAGAGCAACAGGCTGATAATGAGGAGTTTTACCCCCCCCCGAATGCCCAAATGCTCACGGATTGCGTGTAGAAGTTGATTCATATAAGTATGGTTTGTTTTTGGTTGTTTATCTCTTGCTCTGCTTTTTCAGATGCTTCGGTGCGCGTGTGGTCGTCGCGATGATGTAGTCGCGCAGACTCTTGCACTGCTCCGCCGTGGCGGTGAGCCAACGGTGGCGACCCTCTGCCGACGGAGTGAAGTGGGTGTAGCCCTTCTCATCGACCGTGACGGTACCCGCCTCGCTCTCTACGAACATCTCGGGGTGGAGCAACCATACTACCGAGAGCAAATCCCACGTCGGACGGTTGTAAGGCATTTTCAGATAGTGCTTGTAGCCCTCGACAACAGGGTGAGCCTCCGTCCAGCCGAACTGCTCCTCAATCGCCTTGGCAGGATACATCACGCGCTTGCCCAACTCAAACGGATTCTGCACAATCGGTGTCGGCCACTCGGCAAAGACCTTCGTCATTGCGGGTATGTCGTTCACCACGTTGTACTCGGCGCGCTTCTTCTTGCCGTAACTGCCCGCCATAATCGAGAGTACCTTCACCTTCTTTGCCACCAACTCGCGACCCGTGAGCGGCGAGTATTTGTCGGCAGGCGAGTCGAGCAACTTGGCAAGTTCTGTCGCAAAGCCGAGCGAGATGAACGTTACGGAGTTGTCGGCAGCCTTGGCAAGCGTGCGACGATAGAGTGCGACGGGGTTCTCGATTTGCGATGGTCGCTTCGAGTGTGCAAACAGCGGTTTGCCGTCGGCGCGTTTCATACCGACAACGGCGGCGGTATAGTCGGGGTTGTGGTCGTTGCGCACGGGTGTGGTCGAGTAGGCAAGCGGAGTCTTGCCATAGCCGTACCATGTGTTGAGAATATCTACATATTCGTTTGCCGTCGGGCTTTGCTTGTGGTCGCCCACAGCCAGCAACTTGGCAAGTCCGTCATCGACGGCTTTGTAGATGAGGTCGAATGCGAGCGCATCGTCGATGTCGTTGCCCATGTCGGTTTCGACGATGAGCAGCAACGGCTCTTTTTTGGTCTGCTTCGGTTGCTTTGCCTCCGCAGTCGCTGTGCCGAACAGGAGGGCGGCACAGAGGAACGAAAGAATGTATTTCATTGTGCTATACTGTTTTGCGTGGTTTAGTTTCCGCCCGAGATGATGATTGCACCCAATCCTGCGATGAAGAAGAGGAACATCACCGCCAGCAGAGCGTCGGTCTTGCGGTCGGCACCCTTAAACTCCTTCCAGATGAATACGCCCCAGATGGCGGCAATCATCGGCGCACCCTGACCGAGTGCGTAGGAGATGGCTGCACCCGCCTTACCCGCAGCGATATAGCTGAATGCCGTGCCGAGGCACCAAACAGCACCGCCGAGCATACCGACCAAGTGTGTCGGGAGCGAGCCGCGGAAGTAGTCGCCGTATGCCACGGGCGAACCGACGAACGGACGACGCATTGCGTAGGTGTTGAATGCGAAGTTGCTCAACAGCACACCAATCGAGAATACGAAAATCGCCGAGTACGGCGTGAGCATACCCGGGGTCGGAGCGTCGAAGTGGTCGAGGTCCATTGCCGCAGCCACAAAGCGGTAGAAGAACGACATCAGCACACCCGCAACCACCGCCAGTACCAAGCCTTTGCGGTTTTGCGATGCCGAGTCGCCGCTCTTGCGCATACGCCCCGAGGCGATACCGTTGCAGATGATTGCGACGACGATGAGTGCCACGCCCGCAAAGAGAATCACAGGGTCGCCCTTCGGCGCGCCTATGTAGTTGATAATGACGCCAAGCACCAGTGCCAATCCCACGCCGAGCGGGAATGCGACCGACAATCCGGCCAGCGACACCGAAGCCGAGAGCAGAATGTTCGAGGCGTTGAAGATTACACCGCCCAGTATGACACTGCCAATGTTGCGAGCCTCTGCCTGCCCGAGGTCGGCGATGAACGAGCGACCCTGCTCGCC
>JBNMLI010000123.1:0-5030 GCA_050874765.1 Alistipes sp. | reverse complement strand
TCCATAGACCATCTCCTCGGCAAATGCCGCCGTGCGACCATGCTCCAACGCATCGCGCACAGCCTCCTCGGTACGCTCCTTCGCAAATACGAGCGTAACGGGACGGTGCTGACCGTTCATATAATCAATCATATGGAAGAACGGCGTGTGGCAATCCGAATCGGCAAACATCGTCAGCCCGCGCTCCAATGCCCACTTGTGAGCCTCGGGCGAGTATCCGCAGAACTTGTTATATACCTCTATGCCCTGCATATATCCCGCCTTGTAGAGTTTCTCGTGAGCCTTGTGCCATACGGTTTCGTTCGGAGCCTGCTTCTCCCAGTTCGGGTGATTCCACATCGTGAAACCGCCCTGCGCATGAGCCTCTTTCAGACCCGCCTCCGTTGCCTTCACATCGTCCTCGAACTGCTCCGCCTCGGTGTAGATTTTGTTGCAGTCGCTCACGAACAGACAGTTCCAGTGTCCCGGCGGCATACCGCGCGAAATCTCGCCTCCGTGAATGACGAGCAAATCCTTGCCCGCCGCCTTCTTGGCAATCTCGAACGAGCGGTTGCGGTCGCACTTATCGCCGTTGAACAGCCCCGCCTTCACCTGCTTTTGCAAGCGCGAATCGACGTGGTCGGTGATGGCAATCACGTCCAACCCCTCCCACAGAGCCTCCTGCACGCGCGTCGTAGGCCATACGGTAGCGTCCGAGAATACGGTGTGAATGTGGAAATCTCCCTTCAAAGTCTTGTAACCCTCAATGTCGGGAATTACAATTTTGTTGGGTGTCGTCGCCGACGCAATACCCATTGCCCCCAAAGCGACCAACATCGTAAAAATCGTTTTTCTCATCTGATAAAGTTTTAGGTTTTCACAAATATACAAAAAAGAGCGGAGATTGCAACGCCTGCGCGCCACAATCTCCACTCTTTACCGCGATATTTTCCGCCTACTCCGCCTTCTCGCCCGCAAAAGCCTGCTGCAACTTGGCAACCAAGCCCGTGCGAATGGTGTTTTCGGTCGATAGAATCATATTCTTTATCGCCAGCGGGGTCGATTTGCCGTGTCCTATGGTTACGGGAGCGTTCACACCCAGCACGGGCGTTCCGCCTGCCAACTCATAGTTCATACCTGCCCAAAACTTGTTCTCGACACCCATCTTGCGGTTGATGCCGTACAATCCCTCGGCAAGTTTGAGAATGGTGTTGCCCGTAAATCCGTCGCACACAACCACATCTGCCGTCTTGCCCGTGAAGATGTACGAGCCTTCGATGTTGCCGACAAAGTTGTAGCGACCCTCTGCGGCACCCGCCCGCATCAACTCGTGCGCTGCCTTGGCTTGGGCATTGCCCTTTGCCTCCTCCTCGCCGATATTGAGCAGAGCCACGCGCGGATTTGCCATGCCGAGTACCGACGAAGCATAAATCGAGCCTATGAGCGCGTACTGCTCCAACACCTCGGGCTTGCAATCGACATTCAGACCTATGTCCAGAATCAGCACTGGCGTACCTGCCACCGTCGGGATAGCCGTTGCAATGGTCGGACGCACAACGCCCTCTATCGGCTTTATTACGAACATCGACCCGACCATCATCGCGCCCGTCGAGCCGGCACTCGCAAAGCCGTCAATCAACCCCTTCGCCAAGTAGCCGAATCCGACCGTTATGCTCGAATTGGACTTTTGTTGGAAAGCCTTTGCGGGGTGGTCGCCCATCTCTATAACCTCCGTCGTCGGCACAATGTCGAATCGCGCCGCCTCGCACCCCTCCGCTTCGAGCAACTCGCCTATGCGCTTTGCGTCGCCGAACAGGGTTATGCGCGAGTCCGCGCCAATCTCCGACAGTGCCATCACAGCACCCTTGACTGCCGCCTCGGGCGCAAAGTCGCCGCCCATGGCGTCCAAACCGATTCTTACCATAATGTGCTATACGTTCGTTCTACAATACAAAAAAAGCACTACGCCGAGTAGTGCTTTTTTCCTGTCGTGTTCTTTACTCAGCCACCTTCTTTTCGATAGCCAACTTGCCACGATAGAAACCGCACTCTGGGCAAACTCTGTGATAGAGTACCGATGCACCGCAATTCGAGCAGGTAACTACCGTAGGAACCTCTGCCTTGTAGTGGGTTCTTCTCTTGTCGCGTCGAGTGGACGAGACTTTGTGTTTTGGATGTGCCATAACTGTTTTTTACTATTTAAGTTTTACTATATTTCGCTCTTTACGAGTGTCTTGTTGTTTTCCTTATTCGTCTGCCGGCTCCTCTTCGGCTACCGTAAACCGCGCCAACATATCGGGATTGCACTGCCCATCGGCATGTACCCGCCGATAAGGCAACGATATAACGATGCTCTCGTAGATGTATTGTGCGAGCGACACCCTTTCGCCGCGCGCAACCCACATCTGCTCGCCGTCATACTCGTGCAGAGTATCGGAGAACCGCACCGTCAGTTGCCCCTCGAAATTCACGGGAACGTCGCAATCCTCCAAACATCTGTCGCACTCCACGACCGCCTTACCCGAAATGGCTATGTCCAGCACCATCATCGACTCCGACTTGCGTGCCTCCACATGCACATCGCAGTCGCCGCCCTTTATCTCGTTCGACCCCATCGCCTCGAAGAGCGAATCATCGACCTTGAAATCGAACGTGTGCGCACCCTCCGCAAGCGAAGAACAATCTATCGAATATCTGCTTTCTACGTCCATTTCGCGCATTTAGGTTGCAAATGTACTACAAATTCGCAAATTATGCAAAGTTTTCCGATTAAAGTTGTTTTTTGCCCGACTTTTTGCCCTATTCGCAACACGACAACCGATATTGCCCCGCCCGAATTTGCTGCTTATTGCCGAAAATGTTATTTTTGCACAAACCTAACTCCCGCACGCTCCGCGCCGAGAGTTCGCAAATACCGAGCGACACAATGAATTACACGATAGAGATAGCAAGTTCCTTCGCCGACTTCTGGCAATACAACATCGCCGTAACATGCGGCTGCTTCGATGCCGACAACCGCCAAATCGGCTTCGTCCCTGCCGAAAGCACCATCGCACCCGTCGGCAGCAACCTCGACAAATGCCCTGCCGGCACTCCGTCGCACCGTCGCCTTACGTTCACCGCCCCCGACTGCGACCACCTGCGTATGTATGTCTATATCATTCCGCACACGCTGCCTACCGAGAAGCAAATCGCCGACTGCCGACCGTTCCCGCTCACCGTCAAGGTCGCCTACGCAGGCAAACCTATCCTGCACGAAAAGCGCGACATCAACCGCTGGTCGGGCGCGAGCATCGAACTCACCGCCTCGCGCGCGAGTGCAACCGATGCCGACGGCAAATAACCGCCTATCTCTTCAAACTGCCCCTCCGCAACTCCTTGCGCTTGGTCGAGCCTTTGACCGAGTAGCCGAATGTGCCGACCAAATCGCCGACCGCGAAGTACTCGCCGTGCGAATAGCACAGCAAGCCCGCGCGCTGCAAATCGAGTTTTCCGCTCTGCGCATCTATAAGCGACTCATCTACCGCCACATTCACCACATCTGCGATGAACATATCGTGCGAGCCGAGCGGCACAATCTGCCTTACGCGACACTCCACCGACACGGGAGCCTCGCCTATCGACGGCGCAGCGACCACCGCCGACTGCTCCGCTGTCAGCCCGCAATGGGCAAACTTGTCGAAATCGCGCCCCGAGCGCACTCCGCACCAGTCGGTTGCCTCCGCCAATGCTACCGTCGTCAGGTTTATGACGAACTCGCCCGTGCGCTTTATAATATCGTATGAGTGTCGTTCGGGGCGAATCGAAACATAACACATCGGCGGCTCCGAGCAAATAGTGCCTGTCCACGCCGCCGTCATAATGTTGTACTCCTCCACCGTCGCACCGCAACTGACCATCACGGCAGGAATCGGATAAATCATCGTTCCGGGTTTCAAACTCTTTTTCATACGCATTTACATATTTATTTACTGCGAAGGTAATAATAATTATGTTACCTTTGCGGTCGATTAACCTGAATTGGGAAATGAGAAGAACACTTTTACTATTTTTTTCCGTCGCCACACTGCTTGCAGGCAGTTGTAGCGAGCAACAACACATCGAAACGCGCTACATCGGTGCCACGACGCCGACCGTCCGCCTCTTCACACTCGACGAGGGCAACAATATTCTCCCTGCCGACACCTGCGTAGTGCGTGGCACGGAGGTGCAGGCTGCGCTCAACAACACCGTCCGCAGGGACGAGCGCACCTTTGTCGCCATCACACTCGACGGCGACCACTACTTCGCCGATGCGGAGTCGCTCTTCGCCACCCGTGGCGAGGTGGTTTGCGAGCGCGAGATGTTCGTCCGCACCCCCGCCTCCATCATCGGCGACCGCGACGCTTCGCAGATTGTCGGGCTTGCCGACAAGGGCGCGACGCTCGCCATACTCGGCTACGACTCCCTGCGTGCCGACGGCACGGTCGTCCGCTACCGCATACAGCAGGGCAAGACCGAGGGCTACGTTTACAGCAAATATCTGGTTGCCGACCGCGACGAGGCTCTCCTGCGCTACAAGGCAGATGTTTACGACCCAATCCACTCCGCCATCAAAAATCCGTTCGGCGGTGGCGAAGCCATCGGTTGCGATTTCTACCCGACCGAGCGCACCGAGTTTGCCGACAATCCGATGCCCGCATCGTGCTACTCGCTCTATCTGAACATCTCGCCCGCCGTACTCTCCAATATCGAATCCTATATCGCGCTTGCCAAAAGCACTAAAATCAACACCTTCGTCATCGACATCAAGGATAACGAATGTCCGGGCTACAAGGCAGAGGCTATGCGCCGCTACTCGCCTACCAACTACGCCCACGCGGGTGCCAACAAGGAGCAGATGTACGCCCGCGCCGTCAAGCGACTCCACGCCGAAGGCTTCTATGTCGTCGGACGAATCACCTGCTTCAAGGACTCCTATTTCGTCAAGGACCACCCCGATGCCGCCATCACCGAGCGTGCAACGGGTCTGCCCTTCAAGCACAACAAAGCCTACTGGCCGAGTGCCTACG
>JBNMLI010000122.1:0-5041 GCA_050874765.1 Alistipes sp. | reverse complement strand
GGGACTAGGAGGTCTAGGAGTTATAGGAGAACTATGAGAACTACGATGGCGCGGGAATGGTACAGGACGGCGCGGGAAAAGGCGCGGGGGACGGCACAAAGGTAGATGCCAACTCACGCGCCTATGTGGCGCGTGTGGCATGACTCTTATTTTATTCATAATTCCACACTATCCACTAATCACTAACCACTAACAAAGGTAGATTGCCACGGCGCAAGGCGTCTCGCAATGACTTGTTTGGTTTGATGCGCGAGGATTCCTATCCTCGCGCAAATGTTATGACGCGGAAAGGCGCGGAAATGGCGCGGGAGGCACGGGGAACTAGGAGGGTGCGGAAAGGAACAGAAAAAAAGCGGTACAATCCGATTGGGATTGTACCGCTTGAAGGCGATTGCGAAGAATCGCCTGTGGTGTAGTGATTAGAAGAACTTGACGCTGTTGTCCTTGACATCGGAGAGTTCCTGAATGGCGTACATTGCGCGACGCAACGACATATCTGCCGACTGTGCCTGCAACTTCACGCGCTCTGCCTCTGCCGTCTGTGCGTCGTCGGTTGCGACCGCATCGACAACGAATACGAACACACCGCTGTTGCCCTTAATCGGCTTCGACAATGCGCCCGTCTTGTCGGCAGGTACGGCTGTGATTGCACCCAGCACGCGAGGCTCGACACCGATACCCTGAACATAGTAGGCACCCGCCTTGGCGTTCTCGAAGGTATTGACCTTGATATCGGCATTGGCAGCGACCTCGTCGAGCGTTGCACCCGTCATCTTCTCGGCGATAATTGCCGCCTTCTTGTCGCGGAGCAGAGCCGTGCGGATTTGGTCGGCAACCTCGCCTACCTCCTTATACTCTTTGGTATTGATAGCCGTAACCACTGCTACGACATAGTCCTTGCCTGCGTTGAAGATGTCGGAAACCACGCCCGTCTTCGCGTCGGCAGCCCAACGCACGACTTCGAGCGAATTGTCAAGACCGCGCAAAGCACGCTCGCCCTCCTCGACATTCATCACGCGAGGCGAAAGCGACTGCGCCGAGGCAGCCTCGTTGAACTTCTCGACAGAGCCTTTGGCATCTGTTGCGAAACGGCTTGCCTGTGTATGAATTGCGTTGCGGGTTTGTGCAGAAGCCTCAATAGGATAGGAGAGCGTAGCCACCTGCATGTGCTTCTTCACGGCACCCGTGCGACCGACCTTCATAATCTGGATAGTATTGCCGAAGACAATCTTCACGACATCGCCACGGCGGGCATCTTTGAGCGCATCGGCGAACTCGGTATTGAGCGAAGAGTAAGGCATCGTACCGATTTTGCCGCCATTCTCGGCAGTTTCAGCCTTCGAGAACTTGGCGGCGAGTGCTGCGAAATCGGCACCCTTGCGGGCTGCGGTCAGCAGACTGTCGGCGAGTTTCTCATCGGAGTAAGAGAGTACGATATGCTGCAATTCGAGCGAATCGGGCACATTGCGCACCTCTGCCACACGCGAAGCCTTCCACTCGTTGCCGACCAACTCGGGACCGAACGGCTTGCCTGCAACCAAAGCCGCAGCCTCGTCGCCCGAGAGTTGTGCGGCGGTGATGAAGTTGGCTGCGATGGTGGCGTGGCGGTTCTCGCGAACATAGTCGCGCAGATTGGCAGTTGCGATGAACTCCTCGCCCGCCTTCTTTGCCTCTGCCTCGACGGCAGCCTTGTCGGCATCGGTATGGGTTACCTCGAAAGCGACATAACTTACCGTGCGGTAAGGTTTCTGCTTGTATTGTGCCTTGTGAGCATTGTAGTACTCCTTGATTTCGTTGTTGCTGACCTTGACGAGCGAGTCGGCAACGGTCGAGTAGCGGCAAACGGCATAGCGACCGTTGTAGGTGTTGTTCTCTGCCGCGACACCGCGCTCAACCTCCAATGCGCTCACGTTCGCACCACCGCGCACCAGAGCAAAATACTTGTTCATCTTGCGGTCGAGCAGAGCCTGACGATTGATGAGTTCCCACATCTTTTGAGCCTGCGGATTCGACCCAACCTCTGCCATGAAACCGGCTATCACATCTTTGCTGTACTCGCCCGTACGCGGATTGCCGAATACGTTGCGGAATACGGGAGAGATGTGGTTGCCCGTCAGCATTGCATCGCGCTCGCTCTTGGTTACGACAATACCCAGATTGTCGAAACCCGGCACGAAAACGTGGTCTGCCAACAGCGACTGCCATGTTGCGGCGATGAGTTGGTTTGCCATCTCGTCGTTGTAGGCGTTGTCGCCACCCATTTGGGCTTTCATATTATCGTAGGCGGTAAGGTACTCCGAGTAGAGAATCTTGTCGCCATCGATTTCGCCCACCTTCGGGTCGTTGCCCGAGAAGCCCATTTCGGTCTTCAAAGAGAGAATAAATGCCAAAAGCGCGCCACCGATAATCACGGAGAGAATGACGCCGAATTTGGTTCGCATAGTGTTCAAACTTGCCATATATACTTCGTTTTTTGATTAAATTCCGTTTTTAGTTTCCAAAGGTAGTAATTTTATTCTTAATCTGTATCCGTTTTTGCGATTTTTTACAGCACATCGATTCGCGCAAGGTCTATACGCGAGCGTGTTGTGCGCAGAATTTTGATGCGCATACCGTCGAATTCCATCACCTCGCCCGCCTTCGGCAACTCCTCGTAGCGCGAGATGATGAAGCCCGCGAGCGTGTCGTACTCCTCGCTCTCGGGTATGTGCAGACCATATTTTTCGTTCAGATAATCGACCTCCAAACGGCACGAGAAGACAAACTCGCGCTCCGAAATCTGCTTTTCAATCAGTTCGGGCATATCGTGTTCGTCCTCGATTTCGCCGAAAATCTGTTCGAGCACATCTTCTATCGAGATGATGCCCGCCGTACCGCCGAACTCGTCGATAACCACGGCGACGTTGCTCTTGCGCTTGATAAATTGCGTGAGCATCTGTTGCAACGGCAGTGTTTCGGCGACATAATCGACGCTTTTCAGCACCTGCTCTATCGATGCGGGCTTGTTGAACAGGCTTTTTGATGTAACGTAGCCTATTATGTTGTCTATCGACCCGCGCCAAACGAATATGCGCGAGTACATCGTTTCGACAAACCGCCCCGTAAGCACCTCCATCGATGTGTCGTCGATATCGACCGCCTCGACATCGACGCGCGGCACCATACAGTCGCGCACACGCAGGTCGGCAAAGTCGAGTGCATTCTGGAAAATCTTTATTTCGTTGTCGCTCTCCGCCTGCGGTTCGGAGTTGTTGCTGTCGAGCAGGCTCTCCAAATCGCTTCGGTCGAAGGTATATGTGCGCTCAACTCCGCTCTGACGGCGACCGCACAGGCGCAACAGTCCATACGAGAGCAAGGTGGTAAGGCGTGCTATCGGGTAGAGGATTATATAAAATAGGTAGATGACGGGAGCGAATATGCGGTAGTAGAAGTTGGGGTTGCTGCGCACGATTGACTTCGGCAGATACTCCGCAACGAAGATTATGATGATGGTCGGAAGCAGCGTTTCGACGACAAACGAGCCACCGGCCAGCGACTCCCACCCGCAGGCAGTTGCGACAAAGCGCAGAAACTGCGACATACACATCGAGTAAACGACAAGTGCGATATTGTTGCCGACCAGAATCGTCGTTATGTACTGCCCCTGATGGCGCGAAAACACGCCCGCAATAAAGTCGAACACGCGACTCTGCTTGCGGTCGATTTCGAGTTTGAGTCGGTTTTTGTTAAGGAATGCCAACTCCATTCCCGAGAAGAATCCCGAGAGCAACAACATGGCGACAATCGTCGCGAAGGTTATCAGAACAGAGTTCAGCATAGGTTATTCGGTTTTGTCGATTCGTTCCACGCTGCCACGCCCCATTTGCACCGGTTTCACACCACCCTCCTCACGCACACGCACTCCGCCGTTACGTTCGGCAGGTCGGCGCACGGCACGTACGGCATCGGGCTTGGTCTGCGGTCGCTGTTCGGTGGCGATTGGGGTCGGTGTCGAAGGCTTGACGACAGTCGTCGAGTCGCCCTCCTCTGCCGGCATGGCGGTATCGACGCACATTTTACTCTTGAACTGGCGGAAATGGAGGTCTTTCAGTTCCTCGTCGGACTCGAAGCCCTCGCCTATGAATGTGTCGGTTTCCGTTACAACCTTCGTATCAACGTTGGAGTAGATGCGTTTGGTTATCGAGTTCCAAAAGAGTTGTTGCGTATAGAGGCGCGTACCGTCTGCCTTGGTTACCACCACATTGCCCTTCACCTCCCACAATTTGCGGTTTTCGTAGTAGATGGCGTAATTGGCTTTGAGTGTGGCGTTTACCGTGGTGAGCGAATCGTCCTGATAGGTCGTTATGTCGATGCCCTTGCGAAATTCGCGGTAGGGGTCGCGCCCAAGCGTGTAGCCTTCGAGCAACGGAGTGGTGAAACGGTAGGATTTGCGACCGTTCTCCGACTCGACAATCGTAAGGTTCTCGCTCTCTTCGGTTTTTATCATCTCCAAAGGCTCGTCATCGTCCGTACTTTTCTCTTTGCACGATGAAAGCAAGATAGCACTCCCTGCAAAAAGGAGTGCTACCATTGCATATTTTTTAAGCGATGCGAACATCTGTTGCGTAACGAGTGTCGGTTTTTTACTGACGGCAACGAACCTTCGTCGTCATACCCGACGCGAAACCGCAGTTTACGGTGTAGGTTGCGCCCTCCTTCAACTCGTTGAAGAAGCACTCCTCTGCCGACGGGAATGCGCGACGATAACTTGCAGCAAGCGACTTGGCATTTTCGACCAAATCGGGTTTCGATTCGAGCAGCGGAATAGCCTTCTGCAACATATCGTAAGCGACCCAGAACGTTGCGTCCTTGGCAAAGCCTGCGCAATGACCGGCACCCGCCACATAGCACTGTGCGAGGAAGTAGTATGCCAAGCCGTCGCCCTCCTCCGATTCGTTTTTCAGCACGTCGTTGAAGGCAACAACTGCGTCCTTATGGTCGTTCTGCGCCATTTCGAGAGTACCGACGCGCACCAAGAGGTTTTCGCGCTCGACGACATCGG
>JBNMLI010000121.1:0-5063 GCA_050874765.1 Alistipes sp. | reverse complement strand
TTTTATTACACCTTCGCCGCCGCACTTGTCGCACTTATCCTTTATTATGCGACCCTCGCCGCCGCACGCAGGGCAGACACTCTGCGTCTGCATACGACCGAAGAACGTGTTTTCGACGCGATTGACCACACCCGTACCGTTGCAGGTGGTGCAGGTGGTGTAGGCGGAAGAGTCCTTCGCACCCGTGCCGCCGCACTTGTCGCAGGTGATGTATTTGTTTACTTTCAGTTTCTTGGTCGTGCCGTTGGCAATCTCGGCGAGTGTCAGCTTGACCTTCACACGAATATCGTTGCCGCGATTGACGCGCCTTCCGCCTCGGCTCGCACTGCCCGTGCTGCCGAATCCGCCGAAGTGTCCGCCGAAGATGTCGCCGAACTGCGAGAAGATGTCCTCCATAGAGAAACCTCCCGCACCGCCGAATCCTCCGCTGAAACCGCCGCCTGCCGCGCCACCGTTCATACCCGCATGACCGAATTGGTCGTAACGCGCACGCTTCTCGGGGTTCGACAGTACATCGTATGCCTCGGCAGCCTCCTTGAACTTCTCCTCTGCCTCCTTATCGCCCGGATTCTTATCGGGGTGATACTTGATGGCAGCCTTGCGGTATGCCTTTTTTATCTCGTCGGCATTGGCGTTTTTCTCGACGCCCAACACCTCGTAGTAATCTCTTTTCTCAGCCATCGTATTATTCTCCCACTACAACTTTTGCAAAACGCAATACCTTGTCGCCCAACTTGTAACCGCGTTGTACGACATCGATTACCTTGCCTTTCTTATCTTCGCCCGCCGCAAACTTGGCGACAGCCTCGTGCAGGTCGGGATTGAAATCGGTATCCTTCGCCTCGATTTCGGTTACGTTCTTCTGACGCAGGGTATCGATAAATTTCTGTGCGACCAACTCCTCGCCCTTGCGCAGAGCCTCCAAGTCGTCGCTCTTTTGCGAAGCCTCCAAGGCGCGCATAACGTCGTCCAGCACGGGCAACATCGCTTTCAGCACATCGCTGCCGCCGCTCTGCACTAAATCCATCTTCTCGCGCAGGGTGCGCTTGCGGAAGTTGTCGAACTCCGCCTGCAAACGTATGTACTTGTCGCGCCAATCGACCTCCTCCGCCTTCGGCTTTTCGGCTTTCGGCTCGGCGGTGTTAGGTTCGGCTGCTTTGTCAGCGGCATTTGCCTCGTCTGCCACGTTGGCAGTCTTCGGCTCCTGCTCTGCTGTCATATTGTCGCACGGTGCATCGCCTTCGTGGTGCCGATGCTCTTCGTGCGTGAACTCCTTTTCGCCTTTAATCTCCTGATTGTTAGCGTGTGTGTGTTTCATATTTTGTTCGTGTTTTATTTTCTGTGCCTATACTTGCGCAAAAGCCGTACCGAATCAGAACAGATTGTCGTACATTGTTTGGCTCTTGTCGTATTTGAGGTCGGCAAGCGACGATGCCTTCACGCCGATATTGAAACTCCAACTCTTGTGGGTGCCGAACGGAATCCAGACGAACGACATCTGCCAGCAGTGCAAATCGCGCGTGATGGAAACCGATGTGGTCGTCAGTTTCTTGTTCTGAATATCGAAACCGCTGGTGAACGAGATACCCGTTTTGGGCGTAAGGTTCACACTGCCGTTGAAACCGATGGTCTGCGTAACGTTCTTCTTGTAGCCCGTAGTACCGTTGTTGGTGTATTGTATGCCGTAGCTTATGACATAGTTGAAACCGATGTTCCACGGAATCGAGAAGTCGTAGTAACCTGCCGCCATATAGCGTCGGCGCAGAACGGGGTCCATAAGTCAGTAAGGGTCGGAGTATGGGTTGAAGTACTCGGGCGGAATGGAGTTGATATCGTTTATTGCCGCCTGCGACTTATTCTCGCGCGACTTGAACGTGTAGCCGAAACTCCAACCCGTATTGACGATTCGACCCGGCAGACCGCGACGAATCATCAGTTTGTTGTAGCGTACACCCTGCGGTGAAACCTCGTAAGGGTCGAGCGTTGCCGAGAGGTTGATACCGAAATTCTTGTAGATGGTCGCGCGGAACGAAATCGGCAGGTTCGACAACCGCATCGAATCGGCGAGGAAGTTGTACGAACCGCTTATGCGCAACTCGTCTATCAGTTTGATTTTCTTTACGCCCGAGGTGTCGCGCTTGCTCAATACCTTCATTTCGAGCGTCTGCGAGAGCGAGAATGTCAGCGATGCCGATTCGCCCTGACCCGGCACGCCGTAGGCATTGTCGGCGTATGGCGAATAGACATTGTAGTTGCCGAGCGAGTCGGACTGCACGGTCTTGTAGTAGCCGTATTTCTGCTTGCCGAAGTTAGGCGCGTAGGCAAAGCCGATGGTCGGCGTGAGCGTGTGGCGCACCGCCTGCAACTTGCTGGTCTTCTTTTTCATCTGCCACATTCCGTAGATGGTGGTACTCAAATTGACCGATGCGTTGTAGTTATAGATGCGGTAGAAGCCGTATTCGGGGTCGAGCTTGTCGATTTGGTTGGTTTCGGGATTCCACTCCTGCATCTGACGCTTGAAGTACCAGCGTTCGGTGTAGTTGAAACTCGGCGTCAGGTTGATATACTTGAACAGCGTGAACTGTGCCGATACGGGCAACGAATGCTCGATACCGTTGCGCATATTTTTCAGCGTCTCCTTCGTAAAAATTTCGCTCTCCTTGGCAGATACCGAGTTGGTCATCTTGCCGCTGTAAGTGAACGAGATTTTCTCGTACCAACGCGCCTTGCCGACCGCCTCCTTGCGCTTGAACGGATAGACACGCGACACGTTGAAGACCAGCGTCGGGAATGTTACCGATATGGCGCGGGTCTGCGAGTTCTGCGAAATCGCCATGTTGAGCGAGAGCGAGAACGGCGTGCCTGCCCAGTTCTTCGAGTAGGAGATGGAGGAGTTGGTCTGCGTCGAGAGTATGTCGTTGAGCGTGTTGGCGGAGTACTTGCTGTAACCGCTTGTGGCGAGGTTCACCGAAGCCGAGAAGGTCGAGCCGGGGTTGGCCTTCGGGTCTTGCGAGTGCGTCCACATAAACTTGAAGTTGTTCTGTTTTATGTAGTCGGGCTCGCCCTTGTCGCCCGTCTTGATGCTCGAATAGTCGAACGAGAAGTTGCCCGAGAATTTGTAGCGTTTGGTGTAGCGCGACGATGCCGCCACCTCCCACGAGCCGAGCGTGTAGATACCGCCCGTTACGGCAAGGTCCATGTGCTGACCGAATATGAAATAGTAACCCAATCCGCGCACAAAGAAGCCTCGTGCGCCGTCCTCGCCGTAGGTCGGCATCAGCAGACCCGATTTCGGACCGAGGTTAATCGGGAAGAATCCTTCGGGAATGCCGAGGAAATAGATAGGCACGTCCTCCATGACGAGGTAGGCTGGACCGGTGATGATTTTCTTGCCCGGAATCACCTTCGCCTTGGTCATCGCAAGGTAGAAGTGCGGGTGGTCGGTATGGTCGCAGGTCGTGTATTTACCCGATTGGATATTGACGGTGTTGTCCTCCATCTTCTTGATTTTGCCACCCACGAGCCAGCCATCGCCCTCCTGCGTCGCCACGCCCTGAATCAGAGCCTTCTTCGAGCCGAAATTGTAGGTGATGGTATCCATCGTGTAGGACGAGCCGCCGTCAGTAAATACAGGGTGGGTATTGACCGCCTTGCCATCGACCGAGTCGGGCTTGCCGTAGGCATGCACCTCCTTGGTCTCCATATCAATCTGCATAAAGTCCGCCTGCAAACCCTTGTCCTCGTACTTTACGTCGCCCTTGTTGTAGATATAGACCTTCTTGTTGCGCACGTCGTAGAAGAGCGAATCGGAGTTCTTGCCGTCGATTATCTGGTCGAGTCCCGAACTTTTCTTTTTGCGCGGACGCAACGAGTCGGGCTTTGCCGTTTGCAGAGAATCCGCCGTTTTGAGCGAATCGGCCGTGGCAGCGGCGAGCGAATCCCGCACCGCAGGCGCGAGCGAATCGGCGATAGGGCGGACAAGCGCAGCCGAATCGGGGTGTTGCAATCGTTGCGCGGCTTTGGAAGAGGTGCGTTTGCGGACGCGACGCGCTTCGCGGGCAGTGGCTATTCGGGTCGAATCTGCCACGGTGGCGGAGGCTGTCGTGTCGCTTTCCGACAAAGCCCCTGCAACGCGATGCTCGTCCAAACCGTTCGGCGCGGTAAAGCCGAATACCATCTGGGCAATCGCGAGCGCAAGGAGCGCGGAGAGAGTATATTTTAACCTAATTTTTTTCAAAAATCCAATAATTTTCCGTACCTTTGCCGACGCGTCGGCAAAAACGCAAAAACGTGCCTCTGTGCGCGTGTATATGCGTTTTTTCAGCGCGTAAAGATAGTTAAAAAACTCTATATATCAAATTCGCTGTTTGCATTTGTGCTATGCGCAAGGTTGTCTTCATATTGTCGGTGTTGGCTTGTGCCGCACTTTCGTTCAACGTTCGGGCGGGTGAAAATGTTGCCCACGGTGTGCGTGTTATTGTTATCGATGCGGGTCACGGCGGACCGAAGTTCCCCGGTGCAAAGTATAACGGCATTTGCGAGAAGGATATAAATTTGCAGGTTGCACTCCGTCTGGGTGCGCTCATCGAAAAGAATCTGCCCTATGTCAAGGTAGTTTATACGCGCAAGGTCGAGAAGCAGTTTTCGGCGGTGCTGACCGACGATTTGCAGGCGCGTGCCGACATAGCCAACAAGGCTGGTGGCGACCTCTTCATCTCGATTCACTCCAACGCGGCTCGCGATTCGCGTATCCGCGGTGTCGAAACGCTCATCATGGGCGAGAGCCCTATGGAGACCCGCATCAACGAGAACGCGCTCTACCTTAACAACAAAGACGAATTGCTCGATATGTCCGACAGCAAGACGGCGGCTATCGTGCGTGCCTATATACAGAATCTGCAATTCACCTACGGCGAATACAGCGAGATGATGGCACGATTGGTGCAAAAACACTACAAGGCGCAGGGTAAAATCAGCCGAGGCGTGCGCAAACAGCCGTTGAAGGTGCTGTATGCGACCGATATGCCGAGTGTGCTGACGGAGATAGGCTTTATGTCCAATCC
>JBNMLI010000120.1:0-5120 GCA_050874765.1 Alistipes sp. | reverse complement strand
TTGGTTTTATTGGTTAGTTAAAAATTAGGTTTTCTTAATTTTTACATATTTATAAAGTAATAAATTATAATTAAAAAATTTTTATTAAACAATCTCTGCAAACATATAAAAAATAACCCTATCGGCAAATTATATTTTGAAATATAACCCTTATATAGGATTATTCTATCGAAATAATATCTCCATAAGATTTTCCGACACACAAAGGTGCGTTTACGACTTTGAAAATCGGATTTTTTATTATATAGGAGAGGCGTGGGCATAAAAAAATCGGGGCTGTCGCAGGACAGTCCCGATTTGCGTTGGCAAAAGTGCCGGATTATTTGGTCAAAGCACCGATTTCGTAGAGTGCGCCGTTCACCTTGCGAACTGCATCGGCAGATGCAGCGAACTTGGCAGCCTCCTCTTTGGTCAGCTCAACCTTCAAAATCTTCTCGATACCCTTCTTGCCCAGAACTACCGGTACACCGATGCAGATGTCGTTCTGACCATACTCGCCTTCGAGGTAAACCGAGCAAGGGATAATAGCCTTCGTATCGTTGATAATGGCATCAACAACCGATGCTCCTGCCGCACCCGGAGCGTACCAAGCCGACGTGCCGAGCATCTTGGTCAGGGTAGCACCACCGACCATAGTGTCGGCAGCAACCTGCTCCAACTTCTTCTTCGGGAGGAGTTTGGTTACAGGCACACCCTTGATGGAAGCCTTCGATACGAGCGGAATCATAGTGGTATCGCCGTGGCCGCCGATAACCATACCGTCGATGTCCTGAATGCCTGCACCCGAAGCCTTCGACAGGTAGCAACGGAAACGCGACGAATCGAGCGCACCGCCCATACCGATTACACGACGCTTTGGAATGCCTGCTGCTTTGAGAGCAAGGTAGGTCATAGTATCCATAGGGTTCGAGATGATTACGAACACAGCCTTTGGCGACCATTTGATTGCGTTGGCAACAACACCCTCAACGATTTTGGCGTTGATACCGATAAGCTCCTCACGAGTCATACCCGGCTTACGCGGAATACCCGAAGTGATAACCACTACATCGGAATTTGCCGTTGCCTTGTAGCCCTCGGCATCGGTAGCGGTAACGCCTACGAGTTTGGTCTTGTAGCCCGAAGTGGCAGAAGCCTGAAACATATCGAGCATCTTACCCTCGGAAAGACCCTCCTTGATATCGACCAAAACTACTTCGCTTGCGATGTTGCGGCAAGCCAATACATTGGCGCAAGTGGCACCCACCATACCTGCACCTACAACTGTAACTTTTGACATAACTTTATAAGTTTTAATTAGTACATCGTTTATGCTTGTTAATTGCGTTGCCGACGATTGACCCGACTGCCGCAATCGCCGCGACCTCCGCATAGGAGAGGCAGAATCGGCGACGACGGAATGCAACCTCGACAAACCGCTTCATATCTATTTCTCGATAAGCGCAACGTACTGCTCGGCGGTAAGCAGAGCATCGTATTCCGCGGCATCGGAAATCTTCACCTTTACAATCCAGCCCTCGCCATAGGGGTCTTTGTTTACGAGTGAAGGGTCGGCGTCGATTGCCGGATTGACCTCCTCGACCTCGCCCGACATAGGGATAAATGCGTCACTGACGGTCTTGACTGCTTCGATACCGCCGAATACATCGCCCGCAGCGAGAGTTTCGCCGACGGTAGGAACATCGACAAAGACGATGTCGCCCAATTCGCTCTGTGCGAAATCGGTGATACCGATGATTGCGTATTCACCCTCGATGCGACACCACTCGTGGTCGTCGGAATAGCGGAGATTGGTCGGTACGTTTGCCATAATCGATAAATGTTTTTTAAGTTTGACTTATATTTTTTAATTTACTTGTCTCTTTTCGACGCAAATATATAACTTTTTTCTCTTTGTTGTTATTTTACTAACACAAATTTTACAACACAAATTCAACCTCTTTGAAAAGGTACTCTTTTCGGGTGCCGTCGGCGTGGTCGATAATGAGTTCGCCCGAGGGGCGCACGCCGAGAATCGTACCGCGAAAACAAGTGCCGTCGGGCAGAGCAAAGGTGTGTTGTTCGCCACGGCGGTACATCGATGCGATATAGCGGCTCTGGATACGCTGACCTGCCCCCTGACGGAGTTGTTCGTAGTTGTAGGTCAGGCGTGCAACGAAGTGTTCCAGCACCTCGCGCAGGTCGTATTGCTTGCCCGTCTGCAAAGCCATGGAGGTCGGGTTGGGCAACGACGGGTCGAACTCGCACTGATTGACATTCAGCCCGATGCCGACAATGGTGCGTGCGAGTTTCGCGCCCGAGTAGATATGTTCGATGAGTATGCCGACGATTTTCTTATCGCCGACATAGATATCGTTCGTCCACTTGATTTTGGTCGCTATGCCGTAGTCGGCAAGCAAATCCGAGAGTGAGAGCGCGACGGTTTCCGAGAGCAGAAACTGCTCTGTAACTGGCAGGAATGAGGGTTCGAGTGCGACCGAGAACAGGAGGTTTTCGCCCGCATCGCTCGACCACTTATGGCCGCGCTGACCGCGCCCCGCTGTCTGAAAATCAGCCCACACGACATCGCCCTCGCGATATTTCTCGTCGCGCAGCAGGTCGTTGGTCGAGGTGGTTTCGTGAATATGGAAGATTGCCATAGCCCAAGGGTCGTTATACGCTTACGCCGAAGTCGCGCAGTGCCTCGTTGAGTGTGGTTTTCTTGTCGGTCGAAGCCTTACGCTGACCGATAATCAGTGCACATGCGACGCTGTATTCGCCCGCAGGGAACTTCTTCGGGTAGGTACCCGCGATAACGACCGAGCGTGGCGGAACATAGCCGCGATACTCTTTCGGCTCGGCACCCGTAACATCTATAATATGGGTCGAACCTGTGATGACGACATTGGAGCCGAGCACAGCCTCGTGGCAGATGTGCGCGCCCTCGACGACGATGGCACGCGAGCCGATGAAGCAGTTGTCCTCGATAATCACGGGAGCCGCCTGCACGGTTTCGAGCACTCCGCCGATGCCGACACCGCCCGAGAGGTGAACGTGTTTGCCGATTTGGGCGCACGAGCCGACCGTAGCCCATGTATCGACCATGGTACCCGTATCGACATACGCGCCTATATTTACATACGAGGGCATCATCACCGCGCCCGGGGCTATATATGCGCCGTAGCGTGCCATACCGTGAGGCACGACGCGCACGCCGAGGCGGTCGAAATCGTGTTTGAGTTCGATTTTGTCGTACCACTCCAATTCGCCCGCGCGAATGGTGCGCATCTTCTGTATCGGGAAATAGAGGATTATCGCCTTCTTGACCCACTCGTTCACGCGCCACTCGCTGCGCTCCAAATCGACGGGTTCGGCGCAACGCAACGCGCCCTTATCGACCGCATCGACCGTGGCACGAATAGCGGCGCGTATCTCTTCGCTGTCGAGCAGGGTGCGGTCGTCCCATGCACGCTCGACGGCGGTTTTCAGTTCATCGAAATTGTTTTCCATAACTTTACGTTCGGTATTGCGATGGTGCAATATCATACAAAGGTAAGTAAAATATGTGAGAGCGCGTGCGATTCGGCAAAATTTCATAACTTTGCATTGGGAAGCGAATAAAACAAATCATATATTGGTATGAAAACGAATATAAAACGCATAGCCGTCGTTGCCGTAATTATAGCATTGTGCTATTTTGCGGGTTACGGCGCAGGAAAATTGATAAGAGCAATGATGAAACCCGACAAAATCGCCTACCCTGCAACCGAGCGCGAGGGTGTGGCGGACAACTATTTCGGCACGACGGTTGCCGACCCGTATCGTTGGTTGGAGGACGACAATTCGGAGCGCACAGCCGCGTGGGTGAAGGCGCAGAACAAGACGACGTTCGACTATCTCGACCGCCTGCCGGCACGCAAAGCCATTCGCGAGCGACTGACACAACTATGGAACTATCCTACCGAGAGCGCACCCGTAAAGCGCGGGGATTGGTACTACGTTTCGCGCAACAGCGGTTTGCAGAATCAGAGCGTATTGTGGCGCAAGCGCACGGCAGACGGCAAAGACGAGGAGGTATTTTTGGACCCCAACACGCTGTCGGAGGACGGCACTGTGGCACTGCAATCGGGCGCGTTCACCAAAGACGGACGCTACTTTGCCTATTCGCTCGCCTCGGCAGGCTCGGACTGGGTGAAAATATACGTTATGGACACCGCGACAAAGCAGCTGCTGCCCGACAGCATCAGTTGGGTGAAGTTCTCGGGAGTGGATTGGACGCGCGACGGCAAAGGTTTCTATTACAGCACGTATGACGCGCCGAAGGAGGGCATCTACTCGGCACAGAACAGCAATCAGAAGGTATTTTATCACCGCCTCGGCACTGTGCAGGCGGACGATGAGCTCGTCTATGCCGACCCCGCGCACCCGTTGCGCTACCTCGCGGGCGAGGAGAGCGAAGACGGTCGCTGGGTGTTCATCACCTCGTCGGAAGGCACATCGGGAACGGAGATACTCTATAAGCGCAAAGATGAGCAGAAATTCAGAGTGTTGCTCGCGGGGTTCGACCACGACTATGCGTTGCTCGACTGCGAAGGCGACTGCGCGATGGTCATCACCAACGACGGAGCCGAGAATTATCGGCTGATGGGCATCGACCTCAACACGGGCAAGCGCGAGGACATTATCCCCGAGCGCGATGCGTTGCTCGAAGGCGTAAGCACGGCGGGCGACTATCTGTTTGCGTTTTATCTGATTGATGCGCAGAACAAAGTATTTCAGTATGACCGTCGCGGCACGCTCATTCGCGAGGTGGAGTTGCCACTCATAGGCTCGGTCGGCGGATTCGACGGCGAGCGCGAGGATACGGACACATACTATGCCGTTTCGAACTACACGACCCCCGGAACGTATTATCACTACGACCTTGCGAGCGGTGTTTCGACGCTGCATCACGCGCCCGAGGTAAAGTTCGACCCCGAGGATTTCGTTACCGAGCAGTTGTTTTTCGAGAGCAAGGACGGCACGCGCGTGCCGATGTTCGTTTCGCACAAAAAGGGTTTGAAGTTGGACGGCAACAACCCGTGCTACCTCTATGGCTACGGCGGTTTCCAGATAAATCTGACACCTTCGTTCAGCACCAC
>JBNMLI010000119.1:0-5197 GCA_050874765.1 Alistipes sp. | reverse complement strand
CTCCACCTGCTCGTAGCCCTCGACGATATCGCCGACGCGGATATCGTTGTACGACTCGATGTTCAGACCGCAGTCCTGACCCGATACGACCTCCTTCACGTCGTCCTTGAATCGTTTGAGCGAGCCGAGGCGACCCGTGTGGATTACGATACCGTCGCGAATGACGCGGATAGGCGTGTTGCGCTGCAACTTGCCCTCGCGGACGATACAGCCCGCAACGGTGCCGACCTTCGAGATTTTGAAAATCTCCATAACCTCAATCGAGCAGACAATTTCCTCCTTCATCACCGGTTCGAGCATACCCTCGATGGCGTCCTTGATGTCGTTGATGGCGTCGTAGATGATGGAGTAGAGGCGAATCTCAATCTCCTCCTTCTCGGCGGTCTTGCGTGCGGCAGCCGACGGACGCACCTGAAAGCCGACGATGATGGCATTCGATGCGGCGGCGAGCAGAACGTCCGATTCGGAAATCTGACCAACGGCGGCGTGGATTACGTTCACCTGTACGGTCTCCTTCGAGAGTTTGATGAGCGAGCCTGCCATAGCCTCGACCGAACCGTCCACATCGCCCTTGACGATGATGTTGAGTTCCTTGAACGAGCCGATGGCGATACGGCGACCGATTTCGTCGAGCGTAACGTGCTTCTGCGTCATGATGCCCTGCATACGCTGCAACTGCTCGCGCTTGTTGGCAATCTCGCGAGCCGAGCGGTCGTCGTCCATCACGTTGAACGAATCACCCGCCTGCGGCGCACCGTTCAGACCGAGCAGCTGAACAGGTGTCGATGGTCCCGCTGCGGTAACCTTCTTGCCGTTCTCGTCGAACATAGCCTTCACGCGACCCGTGTAGGTACCCGAGAGTACCACATCGCCCACGCGCAGCGTACCGTCCTGCACAAGCACCGTAGCCACATAGCCGCGACCCTTGTCGAGCGTTGATTCGATGACCGCACCCTTCGCCTTGCGGTTAGGGTTGGCTTTGAGGTCGAGCATCTCGGCTTCGAGCAGCACCTTTTCGAGCAGTTTGTCGAGGTTCAGACCCTTCTTGGCAGAGATGTCCTGACTCTGATACTTGCCGCCCCAATCCTCGACGAGGTAGTTCATGTTTGCCAACTGCTCCTTGATATGGTCGGGGTTGGCGTTTGGTTTATCTATCTTGTTGATGGCGAAGACCATAGGCACACCCGCAGCCTGTGCGTGGTTGATTGCCTCGACGGTCTGCGGCATCACGTTGTCGTCAGCCGCGACGATGATGATGGCAACATCGGTGATTTTGGCACCACGCGCACGCATGGCGGTAAATGCCTCATGACCCGGAGTATCGAGGAAGGTGATTTTCTGACCGTTCAGCTCGACCGAGTAGGCACCGATGTGCTGGGTGATACCGCCCGCCTCGCCTGCGATGACGTTGGTCTTACGGATATTGTCGAGCAACGAGGTTTTACCGTGGTCAACGTGTCCCATGACGGTAACGATAGGCGGACGCGGCACGAGGTTCTCCTCGCTGTCCGCTTCGTCGTTGTCCTCGATTGCCTCCTGAATCTCGACCGACACAAATTCGGTCTTGAAGCCGAACTCCTCGGCTACGACCACCAGTGCCTCGGCATCGAGTCGCTGGTTGATGGAGACCATCAGTCCGAGGTTCATACATGCCGAGATGACCTCCATAGGCGAGATGTTCATCATGGTCGCCAATTCGCTGACGGTAACGAACTCGGTAACTTTCAGTACCTTGCGCTCCTGCTCCTCGCGCTCGAACTCCTCGTTCATACGCTCGCGCACCTCCTCGCGCTTCTCCTTGCGGTACTTCGCGCCCTTCTTGCTGTTGGCATTGCCCTTTGCCGTAAGGCGTGCCAGCGTATCCTTTATCTGCTTGGAAACCTCCTCGTCCGACACTTCGGGACGGATTACGGGTTTCGGCTGATTCTTCTTGTTGTCCTTCTTGTTCTTCTTGCCGCCCTCTTGCTGCTGTTTGCCGAAGGCGTTGTTGCCGTTGCCGCCGCCGTTCTTCGGCTGGTTGCCCTTGTTGTCGTGGTTGCCCTTGCCGTTCTGACCGCCCTGCTGCTTGTTTACATCGACCTTCTCCTTGTCCAGACGCTTGCGCTTGTGGCGACCACCGGGTACCATACCCGTAACGTCCATCTTGCCCAGAATCTGCGGACCTGCGAGCGTAGGCGTTTCGGTGGCGCGGAAGACTCCGCTCTTGCGAGGCTCCTCCTTTTTAGGCTCTTCGCGCTTCGGCTCTTGCTGCGGCGCAGGTGCGGGAGCGGGTTTCGGCTCCGCTTTGGCAGGCTCCGCCTTTTTAGGCTCCTCGTGCTTGGGCTCTTGCTGCGGTTTCGGCGCAGGCTGCTCCGCCTTCGGTGCGGCTTTCTCGGGTTGAGGAGCGGGCTTCGGCGCGGCTTGCGGTTCAGCCTTCGGCTGCTCGTGCTTCGGCTCGGCTTTCGGCTGCTCGTGCTTCGGCTCGGCTTTCGGCTCGTCGTGCTTCGGCTCTGCCTTCGGCGCAGACGGCTTCACGGGCTCGTTGTTCTTGTCGAGTTCGATTTTGCCGAGGAACTTCGGCTGCTGAATCTCCGACTTGATGTCAATGGTATTGCTCTTCGGTGCAGGCTTTGGCTCCTCCTCTATCGAAACGGTAGCCTGCTTCATCGAAATCTTCTCACGCACACTCTCGCGCTCGTTCTTGCTCGGACGGTTGGCTCCGAACTCCTTTTCGATTATCGCATACACATCTGCCGTAATCGTGGTGTTCGGGCTTGCGTCTATCGCTACGCCCTTCTTTTGCAGGAAGTCGGCGATGGAACTCAATCCCACCTGAAACTCCTTTGCAACCTGAATGAGTCGTAATTTTTTCTCGTTGTTCATATATTGTCTTTTGTTTTTTCTTAAAAAATTAAACGAATGTTTGTCGGTGTCGTGAGGGACACATTGTTGCACGCGCGCGAGCCTTGCCCGCCGTATGCGCTACGGGCGACCTACTCGAACTCGGCGCGGAGAATCTTGACGACCTTCTCTGCCTGCTCGATTTCGAGGTCGGCACGCGAGGCAATCTCCTCGACAGGCAACTCCAACACGCTCTTGGCGGTGTCGCAACCTGCGGCACGCAGCGCATCGATAATCCAGCCGTCAATTTCGTCGGCAAACTCGGTCAGAGCAACGTCCTCCTCCTCGACCTCGCGATAGACGTCGATGTCGTAGCCCGTGAGCATCTTCGACAGACGGATATTCAGACCGCCCTTGCCGATTGCGAGCGACACTTGGTCGGGTTTGAGATAGACCGCAGCGGTCTTCTTCTCCTCGTCGATGGTGATGCTCGAAATTTTGGCAGGGTTGAGCGAACGCTGAATGAAGAGCGACGGGTTGGTCGTATAGTTGATGACGTCGATATTCTCGTTGCGCAACTCCTTGACGATGGAGTAGATACGCGAGCCTTTCATACCGACGCACGCACCTACGGGGTCGATGTGGTCGTCGTAGGACTCGACTGCCACCTTGGCACGCTCGCCCGGTATGCGGGCAATCTGCTTGATGGTAATCAGACCGTCGTAAATCTCGGGAACCTCCTGCTCGAACAGGCGTTCGAGGAATTGGTTGGCGGTACGCGAGAGGATAATGCGCGGCTGGTTGTTGTTCATCTCGACGGTCTTGACAATAGCCTTCAAGGTGTCGCCCTTGCGGTAGTAGTCGCTCGGAATCTGCTCCGCCTTCGGCAGTATCAGTTCGTTGTCCTCGTCGTCGAGTACCAGCACCTCCTTCTTCCACACTTGGTAGATTTCGCCCGTTACGATGTCGCCGACCTTCTCGGAGTACTTGGCGTAGATGTTAGCCTTTTCGAGGTCGAGAATGCGCGATGCCAGATTCTGGCGCAACGACAGCACGGTACGGCGGCCGAAGGCGTCGAGTTTGATTTCGTCGGTATATTCGTCGCCGACCTCGTAGGAGGAGTCGATTGCCTGAATCTCCGAGAGTTTGATTTCGCGAACAGGGTCGGTGAAGTCCTCGTCGGCAACGACCGTGCGGTTGCGCCATATTTCGAGGTCGCCCTTGTCGGCGTTGATGATGACATCGAAATTCTCGTCGGTGCCGTACTGGCGTTGCAGTGCGTGGCGGAACACGTCCTCCAATACGCCAATCATCGTAGCCTTGTCGATGTTTTTCAACTCTTTGAACTCGGCAAAATTGCTGATAAGATTCAAATTATCCATTGCTTTTCGTTTTTATTTTGTTTTTTAATCTATTTTCTTGCAGTATTTTAGCGCGGTATCTTCGTGCGGTGCCGTCCCCTTTCGTGTTACGTTCGGTGAACGGTTGTCTGCCCCCGACCTATTTGTAGTCGAGATACTCGCGCACCCACTTGATATCGGCAAAAGGGTAGCAACGTACGACGTGCTGCACCTCCTTGCGCTTCTTGCCCTCGACCGCTACCTTTTGGTCGTAGGAGAGGGTGATGCCGTTCTCGTCGGCTGCTTCGAGCGTTGCCAGAATTTTGGTGCCGTCGGCAAGCAGTGTCTCGACCGAGTTGCCGATGATTTTGCGATACTGGCGCAACAGACGCAACTCCTCGCCGATGCCTGCCGAGGTTACGGTCAGTGCGAAATCCTCGGTGTCGCGGTCGAATGCGCTCTCGACGGCGCGCGAGATGTCGGCGCACGCATCTATCGACACGCTCGTGTCGCTGTCCATGACGAGCGTGATGTCGTTCGACGGCGAGCATGTGCAATCGACGATGAACATATCGGTCCCCTCAATCGCCTGCTCGATTACCTTTTTGAGTTTTTCTATATCCATTTTTTTTCTTGCTTGTCGGTTCTGTTGTTCCGCTCGCTACTCTTTTGCTTCTTGACTGCCCCCCCCTGACTGCCCCTCTTGCCAGCCTCTGACGGACAACTTGTTTTTTTGCAGAACCTGCTGTTAAGGTACGAAATAAGGGGACTCGAATGCGTCCCCTTATCTCTGTTCTCCAATCATCGATGCAAAAGTAACATAAAAATCACGAAGCACCAAATGATTTTGCGAAAAAATGTTGCGTTTTATTCGACCGATGCAAACGGCTTGACGATTCCGCGCTTCGAGGAGCGAATGAACTCCAAGAGAGCATCGCGCTCGGCGCACTGCGGAATCTGCGCCTCGACCTCCTCGCAGGCGTGCAGATAGTTGAAGCCGCTCTGGAAAATCCGTCGGCAGCAGTTGGGTATGCGCT
>JBNMLI010000118.1:0-5231 GCA_050874765.1 Alistipes sp. | reverse complement strand
TCTTTACGCTCTCGTACACTGCCTCACCCGTCGTGCGATTCACGAGCAGGGTCGAGCCACCACGCACGAAGACCTTGAACGACTCATCGTCGAACTCGTACCAAGCAGTATAGTTATCGCGCTCGCCCCACTTGTCGAGCAACGACACGGCGTAGTCGTCGTCTATCTCCGCAGGCACATTCTCGATTGTGTAGCGGTGTTGCTCGATTGCGTAGTTCGAGTTAAAATCATCCTTATGGTTGAGCATAAAGCCCGTTGCCGCATAGACGAGCAGCACACCTGCAAAGATGTACGAGAGGTCGCGGTGCAACGTGCGGCTCCAACGCCTGATGAAACTCATTTTGTTTTCCATAATTTCTATGGCGTTTCCGCGTCCGATTAGAGAATCTTGTAACTCTGTGCAATCATATAGAATACCGACAGGTAGTTCTTGCCTTCGGCAGCATTGCGCTCGGCAATACGCTTGCGGAAATTGTCGATTTTTTGCCGGTCGGTATTGCCTTGGTCGCCACGCGCAGCCGCTTCGGTTTCGCAACCGCCGTGTTCGCCTACTTTGTTGCCGTTCTTGATGCGGTCTTCCCAATTTTTAAGGTAGGTCTCGTCGATGCGGGTTTCGCACAACGTACCCGTAACCCGTACAGGCTCGTTCACGACATCGGCACTGAATGCGCCCGTCTCCTTGCTGCTCTGCACGCGCAACAAACCTTTCTTGCCACGCAGGAACATCTTGCGACCGCCGTGGCTGCAAATATGGGTGCAAAGTCCCTCGACGGTAATCACCTTGCCGACATACTACTCGCCGTCGGTCATCACCTCGTCGATTTTCATCGACTTCACCTCCTGTGCCAGAACATCATTCGCGGCAAATACGGCAACAGCCAGCAGAGCCACAATACCCAATAATTTTTTCATAACATTATCTGTTTTTAAGTTAATATCCGTCAGCGATTATAACGCAACACTCATTTGCAAAGATAGTGATTATTTGTTGCAAATTACCATATTGCCCGATAATTTTCGTAATTTTGCGCCGTCAAAACACTTCGCACAAATGAAAAGCAGAGAACATAAAACAAAGAACACGGGAACGGCAATGCCTTATTGCGCCCTTGCGACACCGCGTCTATTCCCGTTTACCGAGGGGATAACGCTCGCCACGCTGATTGAATCGAACTACAAACTGCTGTCGGTACTGTCGCGTTTGGGAGTAAACTTGTCGTTCGGCGATGTTACCGTCGAAGAGGCTTGTCGCCGCTACGGGCTTTCGACAACGCTGTTTCTGATGATTTGCAACCTCTACACCTGCCCCGACTACAAGCCCGACACATCTTCGCTCTCGGCAGACGACATCTCGCGCACGTTGCGCTACCTGCGTCTTTCGCACAACTATTATATGACCGTGCAACTGCCGAAGGTGCAACGCGGCATTGTCGCTCTGGCGGGCGATTGCAACGACATTCAGGAGAAGGTACTAATCAAGTTTTTCGACGCCCTCGTTGCCGAAATAGGCTCGCACTTCGAGCGCGAGGAGCGCATATTCTCCACCATAGAACGGCGTTTGGCAGGCGACGCAA
Source organism: Alistipes sp. (assembly GCA_050874765.1). Taxonomy (GTDB): domain Bacteria; phylum Bacteroidota; class Bacteroidia; order Bacteroidales; family Rikenellaceae; genus Alistipes. The sequence goes on along the minus strand of JBNMLI010000118.1, from coordinate 3,657 downwards.
CGACAGAGTGTCCGCCACTCGATGTCGATGACGACCACGACGACATAGGCGACAAGATAGACGACATAAAGAGCATCGTCATAAAGTATCTGCCCGAGAATTGTCCGACCGAACTGCGGCTGGACGTGCTGATGGACATTTACCGTCTGCGCGAAGATATGCACACACATATCCGCATCGAAAACCGATTGCTCGAACCTGCATTGAAAAATTTCTAAACGGCGGCACACGATGAAGACGAAAGTGATGATAGCAAGCCCTTCGCAAATCGTTGCCGAGGGTGTGTGCGCCATGATTGAGCGTATGCCCGACTTTGCAGTGGCCGGTCGCGTCGAGGATATGCGCGCATTCGAAGAGCGTGTGGGCATTTGTGCGCCCGACATTGTCGTAATCGATTCTGTGCTGTTGGTTGCCACACCGCATTTGCAGATATACTCCGCATTCGCAGGCTTACAGAATCGTTCGGTAGTCTGCCTTGCGACTTGCGTCTGCCCCGATGATACTCTCCGCCAAACAGACGGGGTTATCGGACTGTACGACGACGATGAACGCGTGGCTCACCTGTTGCGCACGGCGATGGAGAGCAGCGACGACAAGCAGCATTGCGAGAACAACGACATCTCCGACCGCGAGCGCGAGATATTGGTGCTTGTGGCAGGCGGTATGACCAACAAAGAGATTGCCGACCGACTGAACATATCCGTCCACACCGTCATAGCCCACCGCAAGAACATCTCCCGCAAGACGGGAATCAAATCGGTTGCCGGTCTTACGGTATATGCGATGATGAACAATATGATTAGCAACAAATAAGCAGATGACCATCTTCTCACGATACAAAGCGCAATACATCGCCAACCTGCGCTTGGCAATACCCGTAGCCATCTCGCAGTTGGGCTATATAGCCGTAACATTTGCCGACAATGCGATGACGGGAGCCTACGGCGGCACCGACCCCGTACCGCTCTCGGCGGTGGCTTTCGGCGGAATAGTGTGCTACATACTCTTCTACCTCGGCATAGGCATTACGCTCGGCATAACCCCGCTCGTAGGCGAATTGTTCGTGCAGAACAAACAACGCGAATCCGCCCACTACCTGCAAAGTGCAATCGTCCTCTATACCGCACTCGGCTTGGCGATTATGACGCTGCAACTTGCTCTCGAACCGATGCTCTACCACCTCGGGCAACCGCGCGAAGTGGTCGATATGGCACGCCCCTACTATCGGCTGATGTCGTACAGCACATTGCCCGTGATGCTCTTCGGTGCGTTCAAGCAGTTTCTCGAAGGCATCGGCAACACGAAAGTCGCCATGGTAATTCTCATATTTACCAATGTGGCAAACATCGCGCTCAACTACATCTTCATTTTCGGGCATTGCGGCTTCGAGCCTATGGGCGCATTCGGCGCGGGCTTGGCGACGCTCGTTTCACGCATATTCTGCCCGATAATCATAGTCGTATGCTTTGTCGCACGACCGCGTCTGCGCAACTATCTGCGTATGTTCTCGCGCGATAACGCATGGATTGCCAACTTCAAGAACCTGTTGCGCATAGGCTTCCCGATTGCGGGACAGATGACGCTCGAAGCCTCGGCGTGGGTAGTTACGGGCATCATGATGGGCTGGTTCGGCACCGTAGCCATCAGTGCCAACCAAATCAGTACGACATACGGCAACTGCGCCTTTATGATGGTGCTGTCGCTCGGCTCGGCTACAACCATTCGCGTGGCGCACTGTTTCGGACGGCGCGACATCGGTCAGATGCGCTCGGCGATATTTGCATCTGTGCATCTTACGCTGATGTGGAGCATAACCATAACCTCGTGTTTCATTTTACTGCGCCACCTTATGCCGTTGCCGTTCAGCGACAACACGGAGGTGATTGCACTCGCTTCGCAGATGATTATACTCTATGCCGCCTACCAGATTTTCGACTCATTGCAGTGCGTCTTTGTCGGTGTATTGCGCGGTATGCAGGACGTGAAACCCATAGCCTACATATCGTTTATGGCTTATGTGGTGCTTAACATACCGGTCGGCTATTTCGTTGCTTTCGTTCTCGGGTGTGGTGCAAAAGGGCTGATTACGGGTTACATCGTGGGGCTTTCTACGGCAGCCATATTCTATGGCTTGCGTATCCGCAAGAACCTGCACAGGTCGGCCGTATCCGAACAGGCGCAACTTAATTAAATAAAAATTTTTCTCAAACCGCAATTTATTGCTATCTTTACGCAAAATTGCAAAACTATGGACTATACAAAATATATTAAACCCGAAATCGGTCGCGGCTGTGCCTTTACTGCCAACGACGCGGGCGAGGCTTGTGCCATTGCGGCACCGAGTTGTTTCAAACTGCACGAAACGGCGTGGCTTGCCGACTATCCCGACAATACGCCGACCGACATATTCGAGGTGCGCTTCAAAAACACCCGCCGCTCCTACTACCGCAATGTCAATAACCTGCCATTGGCTTTGGGCGACATCGTGGCTGTCGAGGCCAACCCGGGACACGACATCGGCATCATCTCGCTCACAGGCGATATGGTTGCCCGTCAGATGCGTCGCGTGGGTTTCAATCCTTTCAACGGCGAATTCAAGAAAATATACCGCAAGGCTCGTCCTTACGACATCGAGCGTTGGCAGGAGGCAATCGCGCTCGAACACGAAACGATGATTCGCTCGCGACAAATTGCCGCCGAAATGGGGCTGGATATGAAAATCGGCGATGTCGAGTATCAGGGCGACAAAATCAAGGCGATTTTCTACTACATAGCCGACGGTCGCGTCGATTTCCGCGAACTTATCAAGGTCTTTGCCGAGCAATTCCATATCCGCATCGAGATGAAGCAAATCGGCGCACGTCAGGAGGCAGGCCGCATAGGCGGTATCGGAGCCTGCGGTCGCGAGCTCTGTTGTGCATCGTGGATTTCGAGTTTTTCGAGCGTTACAACCAACGCCGCCCGCGTGCAGGAGTTGTCGCTCAATCCGCAGAAGTTGGCGGGTCAATGCTCCAAACTCAAATGCTGTCTGATGTACGAATACGATGTCTATGCCGATGCGCGTCGCACGATTCCGCGTCTGCGCGAGCCGTTGCAGGCTATGGACGGCGAATACTACTTGGTCAAGACCGATATTCTCGCACACACGATGTCGTTCAGCAGCAGCAAGGACGCGCTTGTCAATGTCGTTACCATACCTGTTTCGCGCGTCAAGGAGATTCTCGCGCTCAACCGTGCCGGCAAGAAGGTCGATAGCATAGCCGATGCCGACACAGCCGAGGCAGTGGAAGAGCCTACATACCGCACCGAGGAGGACAGCATCACCCGCTTCGACAAGAGCCGCAAGCGCAATAACCACACGCGTCGCAACAATCGCGGCGGAAATCGCACCGAAGCGAAGGGCAACAAAGAGAATAGAGAGAATCGCGAAAAGCGTGCGGATAATGGTACAGTGGAGAACCGCAATGAAAACCGCAGTGGTGAGGCTCGCAATAATAACGAAAACCGAGGCGAGGGTCGTAACGGCAACCGCAATCAGCGCAATCGCAACGACCGCAACCGTCGCAACAATCGTCCGAACAACAACGGCGGGGGTGCCAATGCCAACGGTGCGAACAACAATAACGGCGGTAACGCCGATAAAGCCAACAACGGAGG
>JBNMLI010000117.1:0-5278 GCA_050874765.1 Alistipes sp. | reverse complement strand
GTTGAAACCTTCGACCTATATGAATCTCTCGGGCAAGGCGGTGCGCTACTGGCTCGATACGCTCAAAATAGAGCGCACCAACCTGCTTGTCGTGGTCGATGACATCGCGTTGCCGTTCGGCGAACTGCGTATGCGCCCGAAGGGTAGTGCCGGCGGTCATAACGGACTGAAAAACATCGCCGAACTGCTCGGTACGGAGGACTATGCCCGTATGCGCTTCGGCGTGGGTGGCGACTTCGCCCGCGGCCATCAGGTCGATTACGTTTTGGGCGAGTGGACGGCGGAGGAGCGCGAGCAACTCCCTGCCCGCCTGAAAGTCTTCGACGATGCCATTCTCTCGTTTGTCGCAGTCGGCGTCGAGCGCACGATGAACGAATTTAATAAGAAGTAACCCCACTTGCCACAGTGCAGAGGGCTGATATACAGGCATTAGGTCGCCACGATTGGCGACCTAATGCTTTTGTTTTATACGGATAGTGGATAATGAATTAGGAGTAAAATAATCGTCATGCCACGCTCGTTGAAAACGAGCGAGTTGGCATCTACCTCTGTTTATTGATTAGTGAATAGTCTAGTCCTCCTACAAAACCTTTGCGCGTGTCGAGCAGACACACGCAATAAAACAACAATATCATTGCGAGGCACGTTCCGTGCCGTGGCAATCTACCATTGTGTCAGTGGGTATAACGGGCAACTTTTCACGTGCGGCTGATTCTAGGAGGTCTGGGAGTTCTATGAGTTCTAGGATAGCAGGAGTGTTTTTGATAGTTCTCCTAGTCCTCCTATATATCTCCTAGAACTCCTAAAAACTAACCACTACTCACTATCCGCTTCCCACTAACACAAAGGTAGATGGCAGTCAATCTTCGCATAGACTCTAATCGGGTATCCGGCACCCCAGTCGGTTGCTCGATTGTGCCATGACTCTTTTTTATATACTTTGCGCGAGGCTGTCCACCTCGCGCATTAAATAATCGTCATGCCACATTTGCGTCAAGCAAATGAGTTGGCATCTACCACTGTGAGTAATTAGTGGCTTTTTGCCGATATATTTTCGTGGCAGGCACTCTTTTGCCGTATTATTTTTATATATTTGCACTACCACAAATGTCTATTACAATCAATATGAAAAACAGAAAAATGACAAAGGCAGAGGCAATGAATCATTTGCGGAATACGCCCGCGCACACGGCTATATAAACCAAGAGGAGTATAATAAATGGCTGAATAATTTATTGAAATAGGCAACACCCCCCCCTTCATCAAAAAAACAGATGGCGGAATCCCGAAAAGGGTTCCGCCATCGGCATATAACATCTGACTGTTAGTAACTGAGTACCTTCGACGATGCGTAAGAGATTTTGAGCGCGTTGGCTCGACGCAACTCCTGCTTTACGTCGGCTATAATACCCATTTTGGTATTGCAGTCCGCCTTCAAGCAGATTGTCATCAAACTACGGTCAGCCTCGTTGAGCTGGTCGCGCTCACCTGCAACGAAGTCCAAGATATCTTTGGTCGTCTTGTACGAATCGTTGAGCTGAATCTTCGGTGCCGTACCGAACTTTGCCTGCATGGCAAGCGTCGGCACACCGATGTGGATATAACTTACGAGCGATTTCTTTTCGAGTTTCTGCACCTCTGTCGCATCAGGCAACTTGTAGCGAACCAACAACTCTTGGTCGCGCATGGTTGTCGATACCATAAAGAAGAACAGAATCATAAAGATTACGTCCGGAAGCGATGCGGTCGATATCGGAGGCAACGATTTGTTGCCCTTTTTCTTCATTACTGCCATACTACTTCGTCATTTTACGCGGTTCCGCCTCGGATACCTTCAACGGAATTGCTGTTGTAATTGCTTTACGTTGCTCCTCATTCAAATCGCTGAAATTTGCGCCGAACTTTGCCATCGAAACCTCGTTACGGATTTCGTTGAATGCACGGGTGAGTTCGTTCTGCACACGGATATAGACCTGATAACTCGTATCACGAGTGTTTTGGAGCGAGATTACACCTTGACTTACAGGGTAAACCCACTTCTGACCATCGGGCAAATCAATGGTTTTGTCCTCCTTCTCCGGCAGATTTTCATCGTTCAGAGGGTTGAGGATAAATTCCTTGGCAGCGTCCTTCAACTGGTGAATATCGAGCGTCTTACCGCCTGCCATGATGTTACCGCTACCCGAAACGAACACCAAGAAGAGGTTACGCTCCTTGACCTTGATGTCCTCCTGCTTTACGTTCGGGTCGGGCATAGGCGGCAATACGCGCACCAGACCGGTATCGACGTTCATTGTCGTTGCCACCAAGAAGAAGATGAGCAACAAGAACGCGATATCCGCCATGGAACCGGCATTGATTTCCTGTACCTTTCTTTTATTTACCGGCATAAAGTCTGTCCTTTCCTATTTAATTGCGTTGCGAATCTCCGAGAAGATGGCGGCCACGACCGTTGCAACGAATGCTACATAAGTTACGATGATGCTCGACTCGGTAACAACCAACTCGAACGGGTCATCGAAGAAGCCTCCGGCAGAGTTAGGAATAGCAAGACCTTTGTGGCTCAAAGCGATACCCAAAGCGATGCCGACAACCACAACGATAATTGCAATCGAAGCAATCGCCTTCTTGATTCCCGCCGGATTCTTAACCATACCCTTGACGGCGCAGTAAACCACTGCCAAAACGGCAGCCACCATCAGCGCGTAGCACCATATCAGGTTGGCACTGATTGCAGCCTCCGAGCCCGCGGTTGCGACTGCCCAAACGAGCAGCACAGCCGTAACGGCCATCAGGGTAATCATTATCATCTTTAATGTCTTTTTCATAAGTTTTTGTTAAAACAGTGTTGATTGGTTACTTATTTCTTGTAAACGGTGAGCATATCCATCAGAATGATAGATGCGTCCTCCATGTCGTTTACGATGCCGTCAATCTTCGAGATGATGTAGTTGTAGAACAACTGCAAAATGACGGCTGCGATAAGTCCCATCAACGTAGTCAGCAGGGCGACCTTAATACCACCGGCAACGAGGGTCGGGGAGATATCACCGGCAGCCTGAATAGCATCGAATGCACCAATCATACCGACAACGGTACCCATAAATCCCAACATTGGCGAAAGGGCGATGAACAGACCAATCCAGCTCAAACCGCTCTCCATCTGACCTGTCTGAACCGAGCCGTACGATACGACCGACTTCTCGACAGCGTCCAGTCCCTGATTGTAGCGGTCCAGACCCTGATAGTAAATCGAAGCAATCGGGCCTTTGGTGTTGCGGCACAACTCCTTGGCTGCGTCGATACCGCCGTTCTGCAAAGCCTCCTCTACGGCAGCGATGAACTTCTTGGTGTTGATTGTCGAGAGCGAAAGATAGAGAATACGCTCGATGGCGATAGCCAAACCGAGAATCAAGCACAACAATACAGGGAGCATCCAGCCCCAACCACCTTCGAGGAACTTCTGCATCAAGATGTGGTGCATCGACTCACCGGCAATCTCGACCTCTTGATTAGCAACTACCTCCTCCTCTACGGGAGCAGCAGTCTCTTCAACAGCCGCAGCGGTCTCTTCAACAGCCGCAGGCTCCTGTGCGAAAACAGTTGCAGCACTGAAAGTCAAAGCAGTCGCTGCCAAAACCAAAAATAACTTTTTCATAGTTGTTTTAATAAGTTAAAAAATTTGTTTTTCGTTTTAGTTTATGTGTTTATTTTTCACTTTATATCCTCAATTTTCGACAAATCGGTGCTGCGGAGCAGTTCTTTACAATGACGGCAAAACGCGACCCAACACACAATCATACAGCGCATTAGACCAATCGTCCCGTCGTATGCCTCCTCAAAGCACCCGCTTATCAGTCCGAAATATACAAAAAGTTTTCAGTTTGTGCAACCTCTATGCGGTAAATTCTCCGCGCAGCGGTCTGGCGAGTGCCTCCGAAAATTGCGTTTTCGGCAGGCGTTTGCCCAGCAGCCACATAAGTTTGGTAACCGCCGCCTCGCAAGTCATGTCGCGCCCGCATACGACACCGATTTTTTGCAGTCGCAAGCCCGTTTCGTAGAGTTGCATATCGACCGCTCCGCTGCGACACTGCGTTACATCTACAATCGTTATCCCGCGCCCGATGGCATCGGCGAGCGCGCGCAGAAACCACTCCTCGGTCGGCGCGTTGCCCGTGCCGAAGGTTTCGAGTACCACGCCTTTCAGCCCCTCGATGGCGAGCATCGACCGCAAAGTGCGTTCGGTGATGCCCGGAAACAATTTGACAATCACCACATTCTCGTCCATCGCCTCGCTTATGCGCAACGGCTCGACTGCGTTCGGTCGGATTATGTCGTCGCTGTTGTAAAATATGTTCACGCCGACCTCTGCCAGCGGCGGATAGTTGCACGAATCGAAGGCGTTGAGTGCCTCTGCCGAGAGTTTCGATGTGCGGTTGGCACGCATCAGACGGTTTTGGAAATAGAGCGACACCTCCGGCACCACGGGCGAGCCGTCGGCGCGTCTGGCTGCGGCGATTTCGATTGCCGTGATGAGGTTTTCGCGCCCGTCCGTGCGCATTATGCCCATAGGAATCTGACTCCCCGTGAAGACTACGGGCTTGGCAAGATTTTCGAGCATAAAGCTCAATGCCGAAGCCGAATAGGACATCGTGTCCGTGCCGTGCAACACCACGAAGCCGTCGCACGCGTCGTAGTTGTCGCGGATTATGCGGGCGAGTTCCGCCCACCGCGCGGGCGTAACGTTCGACGAGTCGATGGGGGTCATCTTCTTATCGACCTCAATATCGACATTGAGTTGCCGCACCGACGGGAACTCCTCCTCGATGGAGTTGAAATCGAATGGCACGAGCGTGCCGTTTTCGTCCTGCCGCATACCGATTGTGCCACCGGTATAGATAATAAGTATTTTGGGCTTTTTCATATCTTACACTTTGAACATTCGCTTTGCATTGGCGGTTGTGCGTTCGGCCGCCTCCGCCGTCGTAATTCCCTTTAACTCTGCCACTTTGTCGCACACGAAGCGGACGTATGCCGACTCGTTGCGCTTGCCGCGGTACGGTACGGGCGTGAGGTAGGGGCAGTCGGTTTCCAACACCACGTCGTCGAGGCTCATCTCGCGCACGACCTCTGCCACGTTGCTCTTTTTGAAGGTTACCACGCCTCCGATGCCGAACAGAAAATCGCCATCGCGTTGCAATTCGCGATAGCACTCCGCGTCCTCGGCAAAGGCGTGGAATACGCCGCGCACCCCACGCCCGCGGAACGAGCGCATCAC